>JAYSMZ010000009.1:0-24622 GCA_043724245.1 bacterium | reverse complement strand
GCTTGGCCGGTTGGGCTTTCAAAGATATTGCCGCTATTCTTAAGTCTAGTTAAGAAGGTTATTGGAGTTGATTCGAATAACGTGCCGGTTTTGCCATCTTTTTTGGCCGAGAACTCTACCAATGAAACGTCTTCTTTTGCCTGGCCATTGACCTTTAGAAGTACCAAGGCTCCAAGACTGGCTGATAATGACACTCCGGTGCCGTTTGGTGCTGCCGGAGTCGCAGTAAAGCGGAAAACACCGTAATAACCACCAGGAGAAGCATTTGACGGAACTGTGATAGTTAATGCCAGGTTTTTAATTTCTTTTGATTTTAAAGTAAGGTTAGGTTCGAAACTTACCCAATTTTTAATTGAGTACGGAGTTGTTTGGGTGTTATCTAGTAATAATTTTGGAATGCCAGTTTCTCCGGCAGCAACAAAGTCGTTGACTTGACTTGTTACCAGTAAAGATACCTTTGAAATATCACGCAGATTAATCTGGGCTTTGATGGTTTGACCCGGATTAGCGTTAAGAATCAAAACGGGGGGTGCAATTTCAAGGGCCTGACCACTATTTGTCGGTGCTGTCGTTGTTGCTTGGGCAGATACAATTTTTGAAGTAATAAATACGCTAGCGAATAGTGTAATAAGGCTTAGGCTGATTGTGGTGATTAAATTTATTTTTTTCATAGACTAGAAAGTTGGTGTTGCCACATAGGTTAGTGTCGATACGTAAGTGCCTGACACCTGGTTACCTGAAACGTTAACTATATAAGAAGCTGTAAAGATTTGAGCATTTGTCGGGCCTGCCACGGTATTGTCACTGGCAGCTATATTAATATTTCCCGTAGGACTGGCCACGAATTTGAACGAATCCACGGTACCATAGCCGGTTTCAGCCTGACCTCTAAAGTCTGCACCGTTAGGAGCCGAATCAACCTCGGCACCTATAGCTGCGGTTGATGTTAGGGTTGTGTTTAGTTTAAGGTTCATGCCGAATTGACTAGTGCCACGGACACCAAGTCCGCCGGCAGTCATAGGTGTAATCGTATTAGCACCGGATGTCAAGGTCGGTCCGAATACCGATACGGAATATCCGTATATGGCGTTTGTCGAGACCGAAAATTGCGACGATGCAGTCGCGGTATCAGAAGGCGAGAATAGCTGATTAAAGCTGATGTCGCCGGCAGTAGCCGTACTGCAATCTGGGATTCCGCCGACACTTTTTGAAATTGCGGCACCGGTACAGAAAATCAAAGATTCCGGCATGATACCGGTCAATACAATTTGCGTAGCAGTACTAGCAGTTACGACACCACTGTCAACCAGTCCGGTTGCACCATCAGTTCCTGTGTAAGTTGTTATTCTGACAAAGAAAGATGCATTTACTGCGGTTGGGTTGGTTATATTGGTAAGTCTATAGGTCAAGACGGTCCCAGCTGTTACCGCGGCCGCCGTACGCGTTATGTATGGTGCACCGTTAGTGGTTTTATTTAAAGTAAAACCAGTAGCCCCATTTTCATAACCAAGTGCAGTTGAACCACCAGTGGTTAAAAGGCCCGTCGGGGTTGTACAGTTAGACGGAAGGGGGGATCCGACTGCTTCCATACAATATTGGAACTTGATAGAGCCAATAGTAGTGTTGCCAACGCTCGGCACGGTAAACTTAAATTCGTGATTTACAATACCACCAGGTTTTGACCCACCGTCGGCTGGACCGGATTGCAGTGTCAAACTGCGATTGGTAATCTGGGCTGCATAAGCAGTTTGCCCCTGCAACAAGAAGCTGAACGATGTAGCAACGAACATGACACACACCGATATCCTAAATAATTTAAACTTGAGCCTCATGCTTCCCCTCACTCTCATTAAGAGGATTGTAACATAAGCGCTAAATCTTCGTCAATATAATCAAGGGTTATTTTTTACTGTTTTTTAGAATGTTGGGGTTGCAATGTATGTGAGTGTTGTCTCGTAAGTACCGGCAGCTTGGCTACCAGGGACGTTCGCGATATAAGAAACGGTAAAGATTTGAGCGTCCGTAGGTCCGGCTCCGCCGTTCGTACTGTCAGCGACAATATTGCCAGTTGTGAACTTGAAACTATCGATTGTTGAGTAGTTAGTGGCAGCTTGGCCTCGGTAGTTAGTAGCATTGGGCGCTGGGGTGACATTAGTACCAATCGCAATAGTTGATGTGGCGACTGTGTTAGCCATCAGGTTAAGACCAAACTGACCAACGCCATGCCTACTAATATCCAATGCGTTCATAGCTGATATGTTATTTGAACCAGAAGTCAAAGTTGGGCCATTCACACTAATTACATAGCCAGATCCTGCATTGGTCGAAGCGGCCATTTGCGATATTGAAGTCGCAGTATCAGTCGGAGAGAATAGTTGGTTAAAGTGGATAACTCCAGAAGTTGCCGTACTACAATCTGGGAGCCCTGTGATAATACTATTGACAACAGTACCTCCTGTGCAGAATACCAATGATTCAGGCATGATACCATCTAGGAAGATAGGCTCAGCGGTGCTGGCTGTTACCGTACCGGAATCTGTATATGCGCCGGAAACGTTAGTACTGGCGTAGGTCTTGATACGAACGAAGAAAGAAGCATTGATTGCAGTCGGGTTGGTAATGGTATTCAAAATATAGCTTACTATTGTACCCGCTGGGACGGCAGCAGTTGTCCTCGTAAGGTAAGGTGCGCCATTGGTTGTATTAACCATAGTAAAACCTGTGGCTCCGGTCTGAGTTCCGGCGGTTGCCGATGTGGTGACCAGACCTGTCGGCATTGTGCAGTCAAGAGGGTCTGGTACACCGGCAGCTGTCGTACAGTATTCAAATTTTATAGATCCTACATTTGTATTACCAACACTTGGTAAAGTAAAGGTGAACTTATGATTTACTACACCACCAGCTTTTGAACCACCATCGCTAACACCAGCTTGGAGTTCAAAGCTACGGACAGTAATTTGTTGAGCAGATACAGAACCAAAAGGAATAGTCTGAAAAACTACCATTATGACAAGCGCAAGAACGCTTAATAATCTTATAAACGGATCATTCTTCTTTTTCATTTTTGTTTTTATCCTTTTTGTTTGTGGTGCTATAGGTATTTCAAGCGTAGCACTAGCATTATAGCTTGTCAACGACATAACAATATATTTTTTAAAAACTGTGGATAACTAATAGGTGCCGGTAATAATAACAGTTTGGTTACTAGTGTATTGTCCACTTGGAGTAATACTGGACACATTGACCATATAACTAATTGTATATGTAGTGGTACCCGAACTTTTAGCTGCCAGGGCGACCATTTCACCGTTGACATAACGATATTGATTGGATGATGAATAGTTTGCATCGACTGACCCGAAACCAAACTGCCCGTTATCCGGGTTGGCCCCAATTGAAGACGGTATGGTATTAGCAACTAAGTTGATTCCGAACTGTTCTATACCTGTTTGGGGCGGACCTGTCGATGACATAGCCGTGATGGTGTGGCCGCCAAACGTCGGGGGATTACCGGCAACCTGTACGACGTAGCCATAGCTTGTGTAGTTAGAAACTGAAAAACTCGTTGAAGTGACTGCTCCCTTAATTGGTGAAAACGTACCAAAATCTGCGTTACCATTGTTTACAGTAAAAGACAATGTCGGGTACTGGGTTGTTTGCGAACCAGCTTCGACTTGATAGCTGCCGCTAGCCGAATTACCAACGGCAACATCACCCAAGGAATTTATTGCCGTAAAATGTGACGATGCACCTTGGCTAACGTCACCTACGCCAATAACACTTTCGTCTAGTTGATAATGAGCAGATTGAAGTTCGGCATATGTATTCGTAGGGACGAGGGCTACGTAAAAAAGTACAGCCATAAGCACATATCCCCACGTCACCAACCTCTTTAACATACTGTCTATTGTTGACGATACAAATCATTTTTGCAAGCAAGTTGCCTGTTATAAGGTTAAGCGTTATACTTATACGGAGATAAAATTAAGGCATTAATGATGGACGAACATCCCGATTCTGAAACAAAAATAACCCCAACCGAGTCACCAGCCCCAGAGGTCTTGGAATCTGAATCTGATAACGTGCCAGAAAATCCAAAACCAAACCTTTCAGGCTCCTTCAAGCCAGACGTAAAACCTCGCCATAATATATATCGCCCCAGCCATAAGGCGACTTTTATTGGACTAGCGGTAGTGGCGGCAATCCTACTGATTAATGCCGGTATTATAATCATTTTAATGAATATACAAGCAAAGAACAACTCAGAAGTTACTATTGGAGGAGTTAAAATCAGCCCGGAAGTCTTGGAAACTTTGGGGGTAAGTCGTAACACAGTTGGGAATAAGGGGTCAGAGCTATTAGTAAACCCAGATGCTCGCTTTACTGGTAGCGTAACTGTAGTTGGCAGTGTCAGTATTGGTGGGCAACTAAAGTTGAATAGTAAATTAAATGCAAGTGAGGCTAGCATTACTAAACTTCAGGCAGGAGATACCTCATTAGAACAGTTGAATGTAAATGGAGATGCGACAGTCAGTGGCTTGGCCTTACGTAAAAATCTTGCCGTAGCCGGATCAACTACTTTGCAGGGCCCAGTGGTCATCAGCCAGTTGTTGACAGTAAGTAATAATATGAATGTAGCGGGAAATTTGGCGATAGGTGGCACCCTGTCGGTTAGAAGTTTTGAGGCCAGTAACCTTACATCGGATACGACTTTGACAATAGGCGGACATATTATTACTCGCGGTACCGCTCCTGGCGTTTCTAGAGGTAGCGGGCTTGTACCAACAGACACGGTGTCAATCAGCGGTAATGACACAGCCGGCACCGTTGCGGTTAATATTGGAGCGGGCTCCAGAAGTGGGATATTGGCGGATATTAGTTTCGTCAATCACTATGGCAACATCCCACATGTGATTATTACTGTTAACGGCCCAGGTGTTTCGGATGCGTATGTGTTTCGCAGTGCCAGCGGGTTCAGTATCGGTGCCAGTTCTATCAACTCTGGCGGGCACTCGTTTGATTATATTGTTATGCAATAATTGGCAATTAGAATTTGGCTATTGGCTATTAGCAGGAACTTTTTCGCCATCTTCCATATTCTATATTCCAGTAGCTAACTTTATATATTGACGAACAGCATTACTTGATTATCACGGACAGTAATTATCCCATTATTAACGTTAAAACCAACCGGATCTTTTGAGGTTTCGATTATGACTTCACCAGGGCTTAGTATGGAAAAAAAATCCGCGTGTCCCGGTAGAACATCAAATTGACCAACTTTATTAGTTGCGGTAACCGCCTCGGCGTCTCCTTCGTAGTAAACGTTAAAAGGAGCGCGGGCGATAACAGTTAGCTTTTCTGTATTTACGGGGTTTTCCATAATTATTTTTCAACCGGCTTTTTTGCCGAATCCATTTTAATGCCTAGAATCTCTTCGATTCCACTTAGCGTTTCTTCGATTGTAAAATATTGACCCGGTCTGCCGTTATAGCGCTCGGCAACTGTGAAATCCTGAGAAAAGAATGTGATAAGTTTTTTTGCATTTTGGTAGTCAGTGCGATCGACAGGAGACAATTCGCTTTCACCGACAATAGCTATAATATTTTTCAGCGAATCGTATTTTTGCATGATTGACTGAACCTTGCGGGCAAGTTGGTAATGTCGATCGCCAACGATTTGCGATGTCAAAACTGATGATGTGGTCTGTAATAAATCTACTGCCGGACGAATACCGGTTTCAGCAACTGAACGAGAGAGCACCAAAACAGAGTCAAGTTGCTGTGAAATAGCCTGAACGGCTGGGTCGGACAAATCATCCGCTGGGATATATACTGCTTGAACTGACGTAATAGTACCTTTGTTGGTCGAACTTAAACGATCCTGCAGTCGCCTTAGTTCGGCAAACACGTTAGGGGAGTAGCCACCTTCGGACGGGATCAGACCTAAGTTGGTCGAAAGTTCGGTTAATGCTTGAATGTGACGGTAAATATTATCAACAAAGAACAAAATGTCGCGGCCTTCTTCGTCACGGAAATATTCGGCCGCTGTTGCTGCTGCCGGGCCTACCATAGAACGTATTGCCGGAGTCGAGTCCATCTGCCCAAAGAACATTACTGTATTTTTAAGGACGTCGGTTTCTTTTAGTGTTTGATACAGTTCGTTACCTTCACGTATGCGTTCCCCGACGCCACAATAAATAGAAAGGCTTTTTTCGTCCTGGGTAACATTGTGAATCATTTCCATGGTAAGGACAGTCTTGCCAACACCTGCACCACCGACAATACCAATCTTACGGCCCTTGACGAAAGGTGTTAAAAAGTCGATGACTTTGATACCGGTTTCTAGCAGTTCCTTTTGCTGGCTTTTGCGATAACTTTTTACACCAGTAGCTTCACTGATGACTCGTCGATTTTCATTGATGGGCTCACCCATATCCAACGGTTCGCCCAAGGCATTGAATACCCTTCCAATAGTTTTTGGTCCTACGGGTATTGTGACTTTTTGGTTACTGCGGGTGATTTTTTGGCCGCAGCGCAATGATTGGTCATTAGTCAAGTTTAAACAAACCGCAATCCCTGGTCTGAAAAGACTTACCTCTAGGAATACTTCAGGATAATCCTCAACATATAACAATTCTTTTACATCCGGACGTTCGCCGGTAATAAGGACTTCTACCATTAGTCCCTTTAACGAATCGATAATTCCGACCTTAGCTCCAGTGTTTATACCAACAACCTTCATATTTTTACTCCGGTATGTTTCTTTTTTTCTTTCAAGCTAACCATTACTTCGCGCATTCGTCGGTCGCTTTCGGATCGTCTAGCACGGTGAAACTCAAGTTGGTAATTGTTCAAGAGCTCTGTAGATCTTTTTTTAGCGATTGCCATAGCGTTAAACCGGCTGGCGGATTGAGCCAGGCTTGATTCCAAAATCGTCTGGCTAAGGGCAAGTTTCATCATCGTTACTTCCATCTCGTCAGCGATATCATCAAGAGACGGCTCAAAGATAGTGTTACTAACAGTGATAACTTCTTCGTCGACATCAACGTCTTCACTCATAACTTTCAGACTAGAAATTAGATTGATTGATCTGATTTTTTGCACGCCTAACGACATATATTCCTCGAAATATACGATGGTTTTCGAATAGGGTAGAATTGCCTCGATTACAGGGCCGACATCAATATACCGATCGGATTCTGGAACCTTGAAAAATCTTATATATGGGATGCCTCGTTCATTCAGCTGGTTTGCTCCGTGAGAACCCAACACCACTATATCGGTAGTCTTTTTATCGTAATCTTGCAACATAGTTTCTATCAAATGTAAATCGATATCGCCGCTAAGACCGGATTCAGCAGAAATAATTACAAAAACCTTTTTTGCTTCTTTTCCATCGCTATCGCGGTTGGTTATTTGCTTTTTCGGGTCAATTCTAATCGAACTATATCTTTTCCATAGCAGTTTGAAAAATTCGGTAGAAAGTTGTACCTTGTTTTTAACTTTGGCTACTTGAGCGCTAGCAAGGCTTTCAAATACCCATGTCAAATCCTCAACCGTTGTTATTTGTTCGGTGTCTTTTTGAATCAAACTAAGTCTTCGCATTTACCACCTCCTTTGATTCAGGATCGGCAATACCAACGTCTTCGATGTGTTCTTCTTTTGTCTTTTTCTCAGATGTTCTAAACGTATGTTTTTTAAATAGGTCAGCCTCAATAGTATCAAAGTCTTTTTCTTCCTTTACTTTTGGACCAACCAATCTTGCAGATTTCTTTAATCCCTCGACGTCCATAATATCTTCCCCGCTGTTTAAGAGTGCGGTTTCTAGCATTAACTGTTGTTCGACAATTGTATGACGAACTTCGGGTGGTTGCGAAAGGACTTGGTATATATATTTTCCAATAGTCAAATCTGTGGCAGTTTCTTTGGATAATTGAGTACTAAAGTGTGAAAATTCTTCGGCTTGATGGTAATTGGCCAAAGCCTTAAAGAGGGTTGTCGAAAGCTTTTTTTGGCGTACGGTTTGAGCTTGGCTACCTACGCGCGAAACAGACAATCCGGCATTTAAAGCCGGGCGTATGCCCTGGCGAAAGACCCTTAAATCAAAAACAAGCTGTCCGTCGGTAATGGACATAATATTGGTCGATAGATAGGCTGTAATATCATCGCTTGGCGTCAAAACTACCGGTAGGGCAGTAAGGGTCTTGCCATTTTTCAGTAGTTTTCCGGCACGCTCTAGTAAACTGGAGTGAGCATAAAACATATCTCCAGGGTATGAGTCGCGACCAGGATCAACTTCTTGCAAAAGCGATAGTTGCCGATAGGCTTCGGCATGACTAGTAAGGTCATCGTAGATGACAATGACGTCTTCGCCCTCATTCCATAAATATTCGGCCATTGCGCAAGCGGCGTATGGTGCCAAATATGACTGAGATAATGAATCAAAAATATCCGCCAGAACAACAATAGTATTAGCCATCGCTCCTGATTCTTGCAACTGCGCCAGCAACTGTTCAATGTCGACCTTTCGTTTGCCTATAAGTACATAAACTACGATTCGATCAGTACCCTGTTGGTTAGCACTTAGTTGACTCAAAAACGTACTTTTTCCAGATTTGCTATCACCCAAAACGGCGATACGCTGACCTAAAACGACCGGGAAAAAGCTATCAACAGCCGTAACTCCACTTACTAGCATATCTTTTAACAAACTGCGGGCCATAATGCCTGGTGCTGGATTAAACATACCCGAAGTAACATTTGTCCTAATTGCCCCCTTATCATCAAGGGGTTTACCCATTGGTGTAACTACACGACCGATCAAATCTTTTCCGACTGGTACACCCAGCATGTCGTTTTGGACGACTGCCAAGGTGCCTAAGGCAATTTTTTCTGAGTCGATATTAAAAAGGATAACTTTATCTCCATTAGCTTCACGCACAATACCGTGCTGACCGTCTTCGAATAGGACGTCAGCTCCCAAGCAGACTCCTTCCAGACCCTTTACCTCAACGATAAAACTGTTAAAAGCAACGACTTTGCCGGTTAAGTTATCAGCTTCAACTAGTTTTTGGAAGATTTGGTTGTCAAACACGACGTAATACCTCTGGGAATATTTTACGGTTTTCCAGTATTTTTCGCTTGAATGACCAGTCAAATATATGACTGCCGCATTGCACAACCATGCCACCCAGCAAACTAGTGTTGAATTTAAAAGAAACCAAAATATTTGGAGCAACGTTTACTCGGCACCAATTAACCAATGCGGTCTTTAAACTGCTGGTTGGTAAAGCAGCCAAAGTTATTGTCATGGAAGGTGAATTAGACGCATATTGTTCTAAGGTCATAATTAATTGATCCAAACTCTCGGCGCTGATTTGTTGATCAGCTTTCCAGTCGCGCAACAATTCCAACGCAGCCACTGATAATGTCGGTGATGACGTGCTGACTTTGGCTTTTACTTGCGCCTTAACTGATTCGTGCGCATACCAATTAGCATATTCATGTACCTCCATTATCAAAGACCTTAAATCTTGTGATGAAGCGACACTACCGGGTAACCGAAGGCTCACTCTGATATCCCCTTCAAGATTTCCGCTTTATGTTCTTCCAGCATTGCTGTCAGGTAAGCGGTCTGAGCGCCTAAATCAACATCATGGCCCAGTGTTTCGATCAGAAAAGATGCCACAGCGTCAGCTAGTTTCGAATTAGCTAGATTTATCAAGACTTGTTTTTCGGCTGTTATTTCCGCATTCATGGCAGCTTCTAACTCAGCCCTTCTGGCGTCAATCCTGGCTTTTAGGTCTGCTTGATGTGCGTTTATGTCTTTTTGAGCATTTTCGATATTAGCCTCTGTTTGTTTTCGCAGCTGTTCCAGGTCTACGCGATATCGTTTCATTTCTTCACCGACAATTTCTGAACCAAGTTTACCCAGTCGGCTGTCCAATTTTGCGGCTGTAGTTTTCAAATCATATTCCAACTCTGCGGACGAATGGTTGATAATAGTTTGGAATTTTACCTCAGCTGCCTCTAATAGATGTTCTTTTACTTCAGTCGGTAGTCGGACGGGCTGTTGAGTGTTCCTGTGAGGTTTATCTTCATCTTCACGAGGTCTGAAATGGGCATAGGCATGACGGCCAGCCGTAGCCGACACCACTCCGATTAGGAAGAAGGTCCCCAGTAATGCTATTTGTAGAAAGCTAGCGTACATCTTTTCACATCCTTGTTAATACTAAATAGATTGATATCATGCCGACGGCCAATATGGCCATAACAAGGGCGGAAAGTTGAATTAAATCACGATAAATTGCCGATTGAGACATCGGGTTTCGGCCAACTGATATGATGCTGCTACGGACCATAGCAAAAACAATACTGACGACAACGATAATAGTGATAATAAATATTGCAACACTTATGATGATTGGCAGAGTGCTAACGTTTTTACCTGCCAGGGTATTTGCTACGTTTTGGATAGCTGCTGGCACGATAGTCTTATCGGGTTCTTTGAAAAAATACGATACAGCAACCTGTAGTGGTATTTGCCCGATGAAGACTGTCTTTTTCTTGCCGTTCTTATCGGCGTAGGATTGTTTGCTACCACTCCTCGTATCCAATGCGCCCTGAGCGATGCCGATAACCCGGACGTTTTGGTTTGCCTTCATGCCAACACCGTCAATTGGTGAAGCGGTTATTTGATCTCCATTATTAATCGCACCATTTATATCTGACACTAGCACTTGTAGTACGCCATTAGTCGCAACCTCAGCGGTATTTTTTTGGTCGCTGGTTACCGATAAAATCGAGTTGCCCGGGTTAACGATTACTCCAAGTAGGTTTTCCACGTTACTATTGTTAGCAGCTATGACTTCGTCGTTTGTATTATTTTTCAAACTTACTATCGAACCGATTGTCAGGACACTTCCGGTCGTATAGCTTTGCGAAAATTGTTGAGTTGCATGAACCCCCATAGGTATCAAGATTGCAAAAATGACGACGCAAAAAAGTGCCAAGATATAATCAAAGCCAAAATGTCTGACGCGACTTGTTTTTATAAGACCCTTTACTTTCATAAGTTCAGGTATGCTCCTTAGCGTCAAGTATAGCAAATAAACATAAGCGTAGCGAGTCAATCCGTACTAAATATACCCTCTATTTCGGCAGATTTTGGAACTGGTTGTAACGGATGATTGTTGCCGATTGATTTTTTTCTTCTAATAGCATGGCTTTACAGTCATTCGAGCTAGGAAAAGCCACCAATTGTTCAGAACACGCCTTCTGAGGGCTCTCTCTACCAGCGAATAAACTTTGACCAAACATCAATTGGTTAGTTTTAATACCCAGCAAATCTAAAATAGTTGGCATTATATCCATATGGGAACCTTGATTGACATATGTTTTGCCAGAAGTTTGACTTGGCAATTTAATCATTAGGGGCACTTCTTTTTCGGATATCGATTCGGAATCGTAATTAATGGTCCCAGCTGAAAATGCCGGCAGTACTGGGGTGTGGTCACCGTAAACAACTATCAATGAATCATCGTATAAACCCTTTGACTTAAGTTTTGTAAAAAAATTACCTAGCTCACTGTCAGTGTAGTTTATGCTATTAAGATAACCTCCGACCTGTTCGGGATATTTGCTGGCGTCAACGCCCAATTTATTGGTTTGATCATTAGTAGAAAATGGGACGTGTGAAGAAAGCGTTATCGCATAACTGAAACTTGGTTTTGGTTGTTCCTTTATGTATTCAGCTGTTTTTGATAGGAAAGTACCATCATTTAAGCCCATATTAATGTTAAAGCCCTTAGGGAAATTATCAGCAGCATAAAACTTTTGATATCCTAATGACTTCAGGGCAACATTGCGATTCCAAAAATTACGATTAAAGCCATGATAAGCGTATGCCGAGTAGCCGTTATTAATCAATGTTTTTGGAAGGCTATTAAAATTGTCATGACCGAATCGAACAAAGACGGCTGCATCATCAAGTGGGAAGTATGACGTGTTTGCGACAAAGTCGGTGTCGCTGGTGTGACCAGCTGCGTAAACGAACCTGTCATTAGGGTAAAATTGAGAGTTTTTTGACAGTTCATTTAGATTTGGGGTTATTTCTTTACCATCAATTGTCTGGTTAATAATGAATCCCCCCAGTGATTCCACTTGTATCATTATGACATTTTTACCTTTTGCTACTCCCGTCAAGGCGTTAGTGGTTTGTTTCGGAGTATTATTTTTGACCCAATCGACCAAAGCTTTTTTCTGTTCAGATGACAAACTGGTAGTTTCTTCTTGAATAAATCTGGAGACATCGATAATGTGTGCTCCTAAAACACCGTAATAATTTGCGGTTGAAGTAGTGTCATACGCTCTGTCTACTTTGTGAACCACATAATTTATCCCGCCAATATATATGAAATTTACGCCAAAGGAAATTAAAATTAATGTAACAAAAATCCAAACAGTTATTATATTTGTTTTTTTAACAAAGAACTTGGTTTTTAAGCGGACGAATAATTTATCGATTTTTTTATGTAATGCCAAAACCAAAGCAACATCAACGAAATAAAGAATAAGCCACCACTCTATCAGTGCCATTATAGCCGGACCGATAGCTTCGGTTTGCCCTAATGAACTAATCAGCCCAGTAGTTGGTAAAGTCGAAAAATACGAATAGTACACAATATCAACAACTAAAAGGATAGAAAATAACACTGAAATAATAATGGCAATTTTGTTTTTATGACGACGCAAGAAAAATAACGGCAAGAATATAACGGCTGGGAGTAAAAAAACAAACAAATATTGAGCTGTCGGCCAATTACTCTTATGTAAAATTGAGGAACTAAAAAAGTATTGTTTGTATCCAGCCGCGATGATTAAAAAGATAACAATATACTGGTCGCTAATAAATGACAAAAACTGTCGATAAGTTTTATTAAAAAACTCGCTCATTGGACTTTATTCTAGCATTTTTTTACTAATGACACACCTAGGTTTATAATTAGAGAATTATTATGGATAGGAGGAATAAATATGAGCTTAATAGACAAAATTACGGCTTATTCCGATGAGTTGGGCGCAGACTTGTCTGATAAAAAAGGTGTTTACAAAGTCGAAAAATTAATTGCGGAAAGAAAAGCTTTTCTGTCAAAAAAGAAACTGCGATATATTGCAAAATTCAGAATTAACGATGACTCAAAGGAATTAAAATTTACGGAAATGCTGGCTGAATCTGGGTCCGGACTTTCCAGTGGTGGTGATTTTGATAGCGGAATGTCGGCAGGCTTTGGGTTTAAAACTGAAACCTATAAAACTGGCGGTGGCGGGCGAGAAGGCTCAATCCAGGAACAGTCAAAACTTTTTGGTAAAGATTACAGCTACGATTTTGACTACAAGGCGATCCGAGAAAAGTTTGAAGACTTTGCAAAAAGTGAAGGCTACAACTTTAAGTACCAAATCACCCCAATCGGACTGTAATAATATTTGACATACTTTTCATACTTATATAAAATAGAAGTATGCACGAAAGAAAATTATTCGGTACAGCAACGGTTGGAACGAAGGGCCAGGTGGTTATCCCGGCGACAGCTCGCGAAGAACTTGGTATTAACACTGGTGACCGGCTTTACGTTCTGGGAGCTCCCAAAAAAGGTTTTGTTATGCTGATGAAAGAAGACGAACTTGATAAATTCATCGAACATATGAATTTTCATATTGAAGAGTTCAAAAACATTAAAAAATCCTAGCATAGGGGGCAATTTGCATGCAGCATCACCTCGATTTACGCACCAAAGTAATAATTATGCTGTCAGTTATGGCTGGCCTGTTTTTGGTCGCGCTTGATCAAACTATTTTTACAACCTCTTTAGGTAGAATTGTTGAAGAATTTAATGCATTTTCGGCACTTTCCTGGGTGGTGACAGCTTATCTAATCACGTCGACAGTCAGTGTTCCTATCGCTGGTAAACTTTCGGATATGTACGGACGTCGTATATTGCTTTTGGTGGGTATTTCGATATTTGTCATTGGCTCGCTTTTTGGTGGAATGAGTGGAACTATGAATCAATTGATTCTTTGGAGGGCCGTAGAGGGGATAGGCGCTGGTGTTATAACGGCCAATGCCTTTACTATCATTGGTGATTTATTCGCTCCTCGTGAACGTGGACGATGGCAGGGGATGATTGGTGCTGTGTTCGGGATTGCGACAGTTATAGGCCCAATATTGGGTGGATATTTAACTGAGGCTCATACCATATTATGGTTGACCACAGGTTGGCGCTGGACTCTATTCATCAATATACCAATTGGCATTATCGCGTTTACGGTGATTATGATATTTTGCCCTACCTTAAAGCATGAAAAAAAGCCAAAAGTCGACTATGCTGGCGCAGTCTTTTTGGCTCTTGCTCTTTCGGTTTTGGTCCTGGCTATCGATAATACCGAACATATTTTTGCCGGACTAATCAGTTCGACTGGCATTACACTTCTGTGGTTACGCGTCATAATGTTTACTATCGTTGCAATTGCGGTCGCAATATTTATCGCCGTCGAAAGACGTGCCAAAGAGCCGATTCTGCCACTCCGCTTCTTTAAGAATCGTAATTTCATATTGATTATTACTATAAGCTTGCTGTTTGGCGCAGCTTTCATTGGTACTATTTTGTACTTGACTCAATTTAATCAACAAGTTTTTGCAGCCAGCCCATCTCAATCCGGGCTGATGTTACTACCAATGGTGGGCGGCCTGGTATTGTCCAGTATTGTTGGGGGTCAATTAATATCACGGACCGGCAAGTATAAAATGTTCTTGCTGGCGGGCACCGGACTTGCAACGGTTTCTATTATATTTTTGACATATCTAAAGCCGGAATCGGGCTATTTTTACGAATCAATAGTTATGGTGTTTTTGGGGATGGGGCTGGGGATAGTTCTGCCGGTTCTTAACCTTGCAGTTCAGAATGAATTTAAACAGTCAGAGCTGGGGGTTGCTACCAGTTCCAGTCAGCTATTCCGCAATTTGGGGTCAACCATAGGCGTAGCTATGTTCGGAGCAATTCTGACAGCGGGGATAATTTCCGGCCTAGGAGACACCAATCAAATACCATATATTAAAACTCTAACCCAGAACCCGGCTGCCTCGAAAATCGGTAGTTTTAGTGACTCAAATACATTGTTAACTCTTAATACCCCAGATATAAAACAAAAAATCAACGACCAGGCGGACGCAGCTTTCACAAAACTACCTCTACCAATAAAGAGTGTAGTTGCTCAAAAATTCAAAGCCCAGCAAGACAACTTTTCCTCGATTGTGACTCATGCATTTAGTGACGGCATGCACAACATATTCGTTCTGTCGGGAGTCCTTATGGGCATTGCAACAATAGTAGTACTTGGGATTAAGGAAAAGACATTGGGTACCGGCAAACCATCTGAAATACCCGGTGAGATTTAGACCTGAATAGATAGCCCCTCTCAGCCCCGCCGTCTGGTTTATATCTTCATATTTTCATTATCATCCCCGTCATCGTAATAAACGGCAACTCAACAGGTTATCTTATTATCACAATGACATGAGGTCTACTTGATATGCATATAAGCAGGTTACGGGTGACGTTCGGTGGGGTCACCCCATAATTGTTTTACGGTAATCCGTGAAAAATTATAGGGGTAAACCGGACGGCAGAACCCGCGATGAGATTTATATAAATAGTACTTGTGTCTTCGCAAAAAGTATTCTATAATAACCAGCACAAGCGTTTTTAATTAACGTCCATCTTGACTTGACTGTTAAAAATTGATACGATAATTATCGTGTCTCGCACCAAAACTATATTTAAAGGTCGAAGAGCGTGAGGCTGTACATAGTACTAAAGGAGTAAATCACATGCCAATAGCCATCGAGATTGTGCCTACAAGGCGCAAGAAGATAGCCGTGGATGTGGTGCCTGCCGAATGGCAACTGTATATCGCACAGTAAGAGTCGTTTGACTCAAAATCCACCCCGTCACTTGACAGGGTACAAAAAAAGAAAACACCCCAAGGCACCGGGGTGTTTTTAACTATTTTGATTAATTTGGAAGTGGAATGCCGGCTTTTTTCAACTCAGCGTTAATCGTATTTTTTAAGTCAGACTCGGTAGCGTAAGCTTTTGGGTCGAGTTTTTTGCCGTTTAGTATAAATGATGGTGTTCCTTGAACAGATTGTTTATCCCCCAGGGCAATATCATAATTAATTTTGGAAGTGATGGCTGCGGTTGACATATCTGCATCAAACTTTTTCATATCCAGCCCTAATCCTTTTGCTAGATTATCAAAGAATTTAATGCGTTCAGATGATGACAAATTACTCCAGTCGTTTTGGGATTCAAATAATTTATCATGCATTTCCCAGTATTTACCCTGTAACCCGGCAGCTTCGGCGCTGGCGGCAGCAGCTTTGGCGTTCGGGTGCAAATCGGGAATAGGGAAATTACGGAATATGTACTGTAACTGGTCTTTATATTGATTAGAAATCGATTTAACAACCGGGTATATGTTCCCACATGGTGGGCACTGGAAATCGCCGTATTCAATCAAAGTGACTTTACTGCCAACTTTGCCAAATACATGATCGGCAATATTACCATCCTGGCTGGTGTTTTTTTGGACGGTGTTGGCGTCAATACTTTTGACATTCATGTCCGAGTTCCCAGAAGAAATGACTAACAGCAGCAAAATTCCAACTGCAATCACTACAAAAATTATCCAACGTGTTCTATTCAAAACTACTCCTTTTTACGATGTCTAATCCATTATAGCAAAATACGCGTAATTCTAGTGGTGTAAGTTGGCTAAAATATGGGTTACAATAGTGGTTGAATGTCTACATTTTTATTAATTTTGACAGTATTAATTTTTACTAGTCTATTAATAGTGGCTGCAATCAGACCTCATCATAGTAAATTAAATTTATTCGAGTTGGAACGCCGGGCTGAATTAGGAGACGAGTACGCTAAAAAAGATTTGATGCGCGAAAAGGTAATAGGAGATGTCCTGTCATTACAACGCGTTGTTATTGCATTATTGCAAGTAGCCGTTTTTGTCGTCGCTGAGTTAGTGTATGGTTTTTATTTTGGAATATTAATGGCGCTAATCGTTGCGCTTATGTATGGTTCAATTGCTAGGTTTCGTCCAATAAAAAAACTAGCCAGACTGATATATAAACATATAGAAAATCCCGTCTTCAAGTTTATACACAAAGCTCCGTATTTGGTTAGGTTCCTTCGAAGCGCTCCGATGAGTAGTGGTGGTCATGTTCTTAAAATTGATTCCAGATATGAATTACAACACCTAGTGGCCGAGTCTCAAGGCGTACTTTCAGCCGAAGAGAGAAAACTGATAGTCAACAGTCTTTCGTTCGCTGATCGACGAGTTTATGAGGTTATGACGCCTCGTGATGAAATTGTTACTGTTAGCAAATCAGAATTTTTGGGGCCGTTGACGCTGGATGAATTAAGCAAGAGCGGTCACGAGAAACTACCAGTAATCGCTGGTGATATCAATCATGTCGTAGGTATTTTGCATTTAGAAGGGTTACTTTCGCTGGATAAAAAACGCTCGACTACAGTTGAAACTGCTATGGAGCAAAAAGTTTATTATATTCTTAAAAATCAAACCCTCGAACATGCCCTCACGGCATTTTTAACCACTAGGCACTACATGCTAATTGTAATCAACGAACATCGCGAGATTGTCGGCTTGATTACGCTTACCGATGTTGTTCAGGCTCTGGTCGGACGCGAAATTGTCGATGAATTCGACTCGCATGACAGTATCCGTGCGGTATCAATGCGCAAGATTAATCACCACGTCAGCCACAGAAGGCACGACGAGAGTTAGGGATTTTTAAGATAAGATAGTAAAATAAGACCTAAGGAAATTTATGACACGTATATTAGCACGAGAATTAGCATCAAAAGCCGGCGAGACCATAACAGTTTCTGGATGGCTGCACAAAAAACGTTTGCTTGGGGGACTGAACTTTATTACAGTTCGCGATCGCAGCGGCGTAGTTCAAACCCTAATCGACAACAAAGATGAACTTGAAAAACTTCGTGGCCTACAAACCGGTACAGTGTTGTCTTTGACTGGTAACGTAGTGGCTGATGAACGTGCCCCTGGTGGTGTTGAACTACATGAAGTCAGTGTCGAAATTTTAGTGCCGGTGTGGGATGAACCGCCAATTGAAGTCGACAAACCGATTTCTCATAAATCCGAACATCTGGACACGTTGTTTGAAAACCGAGTTTTAAATGTTCGCAACCTACATGAACAAAAAATATTTAAGATACGGGCAGATTTGACACAGTATATCCGAGACTTTTTACGCACTAATGAATTTATCGAAATAGATACGCCAAAACTTTTGGCCGAAGCTACCGAAGGTGGGAGTGAGGTATTCAAATTGGAATATTTTGGAAAAGTTGCAACACTAGCTCAAAGCCCTCAGTTTTACAAACAAATTATGGTTGGGGCATTCGAGCGCGTTTATGAAATCGGGCACTCATATCGGGCCGAACCAAGTGCAACAACCCGCCATTTGACTGAACTGACGATGCTGGACATTGAAATGGGCTTTGTCAGCGGTCACGACGAGGTCCTGGACCTAGTAGGTGACATGACGTCATATGTACTGAAACGAGTTTACAAAGAACATGCAGGCGATTTAAAAAGCTTGAATGCGCCAGAGCTTAAATTGGCCGAAGACGGCAAGGTCCCAAGGTTCACAATTGCCGATATCCACCGTATGTATACTGATGCCACAAAAACCGATACCACCAATGAAAAGGATTTAACTCCGGATGAAGAACGCTGGATCAGTGAATATGCAAAAAAACAGTTGGGGACAGATCTAGTTTATGCAGTCAGGTTCCCGATCGAAGCTGCTAAATTTTATCATAAACTCGACGTCACTGATGGTACGGTTTTGTGGGGCGATTTGATATTTCGTGGCACCGAACTGGCCACTGTTCCGCTACGGGAAAATAATTATGAAAAGATGATAGAACAAATGAAAAACGCTGGACTTGATATTGAACACGAGGGGTATAAGTATTACTTACAAGCCTTTAAATACGGCCTGCCGATTCACGGTGGTTGTGGATTTGGGATTGATCGTCTGACTCAAAGAGTTATCGGCCTAGCTAACGTCAAAGAAGCTTGCTTGTTCCCACGTGATATTAATCGGCTGACACCGTAAGCGCCATGGAAGAAACGCCACAATCAGTCGTTCAACCACCAGCTGTCCAGCCTGCGCCAAAGCCATTAAAAGACAAAAGACGGCATTTTCTGGCCGTTTTCTTCCTAAGCTTTATGTGGGGAGTTTTTGGAGTTGATAGATTTTATCTGGGCAAAGTTTGGACCGGTCTGTTAAAACTATTAACGTTTGGTGGGCTCGGACTTTGGGCAATCATCGACTTAACGATGGTTATGTCGGGCAGTATGCGTGACAAACAAGGGAATGAAATGCTGGAATATGCCAGGTATAAAAAGTTTGCAAAAATGACGACTCTGATTTTCGCGGTAGTGGTCATTTTGTTGATTATCATAACAACTGTTTCGGTTTTCTATGCTATTAATCAACTCATGCAAAGCGGCGGTATTGAAAAGCTATTGCAACAGGCCGAAGGCGGTCAAGCCCCCAATCTTAACCTTGACCAACTGAAAAACATGAACATTGGATTGTAAACCTGTTAATCTATTTGACCAAACCGCCCTTGACGTTAGATAATAGAACGGTATGAGAATTTTAAAAAAGCTAATATCGGCCGGGTTAATTGGCGCCGTACTTATTTGCGGGTTGTTTTTTATTAAAATTGTTTCTGCCCAGATTGACGTACCGACCGATGCTCAAATCCAACTAGTGCAAAACAACTGCGTTGCTCTTAAAAGCACCTTAAACCAACTTCATGCTAGCGATGCGCTTTTACGGGTGAATATGGGGCAACTTTACGAATCGATGGTGATAAAGTTGATGAACGGTTTTAATGGGCGAATCGAAAATAATAATTTAAACAATAATGACTTGGTATCCGAGACCAAAAAATATAACTCAATTCTAGACAATTTTAGGAATGACTACCAGGCATACGAAGAAAAATTATCAGCAGCAATCAACGCCGACTGTCAAAACCATCCAGTTTCATTTTATAATGCCATATCTACGGCGCGGACTTATCGTGATAAAGTTCATGCGGACGTGGTTCGACTAAACCAATCTATTGAACAATACCAATCAACCACTGACCAGTTTGAAAGTGACTATTTATTATCGCTTGAAGGGACTGTCCGCTAATATGGAGGACAAAATTGTTGAAACAGCAGCCGAAGCTAAATCATTCATACACAAACATAATTTTTTGGTTTTTATCACGTTTTCAATCACAATTTCGGCAGCTGTAGTTTATATCAGCATGCAGATGTATAACAGTAGCGGAGCAGCCCAGCTTGACCTAAGTCGTCCTGGCTATGTTAGCGTGCGCTCAAAGGTTGACATATCAGATAGCAATTTCCCACCCTATTCATCTAACGGGGCAATTAACAAAGTCGTCATTGCCAATTTCAAGGCGTTGTTCAAGAAACAAGCACGAAAAATTGAAGCCGTTGATGCCTTTGGCGGTTCTCCGCTTGATCCCACAGCCCTGGGTATAAGCGATACATCTACGCAGTAATTTAAGCCAGCTTTCCTCGTACCCAGCTATCAATTGTTCCGGCACCCATGCAAATTACTAATTTTCCTTCATTTATGGCTTTAGAAATATTATCCCAAAGCTCATCATTTAGGTCTGCAATTACGATGTTATCTTTATTTGAAATGTTTCTTATTAATTCTTCGGGACTTAGGACTTTTAGGTTCGGATCTTCACGTGATAAATAAGTTGGCAACCAATAGACCTTCTCGGCTGATTCAAACTGGTCGTTATAAAGGTCGCGAATCATATACTGCCGGACGTTTTGATGTGGTTGATACACCAAAACTACCTGGTCTGACATTTCCCGAGCCATTTGCATAGTCGCTGCAATTTCAACTGGATGGTGTCCGTAGTCACTGTAAAGATTATTGGCAAGTTTCTCAAATCTGCGATTTGTTCCTGGAAAACTAGCTAGGATTGCGTCGGTATTTTCTAAAATACCTAGTTGTCTCAGCCCGGCCTGGACAAGCGCAATATTCCTTCGATTGTGTTGACCGTAAGTAGAAAGATTATTTGTCTCTGATGGGTTCAAAATTGTTACACCCGGCATACTACTAAATAATTCGCTATGCTGGTCGTTCCAAGTGACAATTTGACTGCTGCTTTTGGCAAATTGATGGAATGCGTCCAAATACTCAAATATTGTCGGGTAGGTGTCGGGGTGGTCGTAGTCCACGGATGTTATTAGTGAAAGGAAAGGTTTAAAATGCAGAAAATTCCTATCAAATTCATCACATTCATAGACGAAATATTGACTGGCAAGGTTTAATTTACCACTTGGACCGTAATTTATTGTCGTGCCAATAGAATAACTTATTGGGATATTCAACCTGGTCATGGCCCAAATCAACATACCAGTGACGGTGGTTTTTCCGTGCGTACCAGCGACGGCAATCAATTTTAACTTCTTGTCATCGATGATATATGCAATCAATTCGTCACGTTTTGCGGTTTTTATCCCCAATTCCTGCGCCAGAGCTAATTCTGAATGAGTTTCGGGCAGGGCAGAGGTGTATATAAACCAATCAATCGGTTTTTGGCTGTGGTAGTCCTTTAGGTATGACCCATCTTGGTTATCGCTAATAATAACACCCTTTTCTCTCAATAATTTGGTTATGGGTGTGATTGCTGGGTCGGAACCGGTGATTTCATAGCCGGCATCTATGGCAATTTCCGCCAACGGACCAATACCAACACCGCCGATACCTGAAAAATAAATATTCATAACCCCAGTATAACTTATGCCACTTCATCTTTGGAGGAATTTGTGTTGTAATGGGGGCAGAAGAAAATTAATAAAAAACAAAAAAGATGCCATCGATATTTCACAGACTATTAGAAAGACGCCATTTTTGGCGTTACGCCAGCTTTGATGAAATAGCAGAACTTTACACATCGCGAACCATACGAGTCATTGCGATGAATATTGTGGCTGGATTTACGTCGGTCTATCTGTTCGAAGCAGGCTATAGCCTGCAATTCATTATGTGCTTTTGGTTTTCGTATTACGTTTTCAGCGCAGTTATAGCCTTTTTTGCCGCTTTTTTCGTAGCCAGATTCGGGCCAAAACATGGGATATTAATTAGCAATTTATTGTACGTTCCTGCCCTTATCGCCCTGAGTCTGATGCCAGTTTTTGGAGTTGTTAGTATTATTATGTGGGGAGTATTCATGGCGATATCGGCGACAATCTCCAGGGTAAGTTATATGACGGATTTTTCAAAGGTTAAAAATGTGCAGCACGCCGGCAAAGAAATCGCCTATATGAACATTCTGGAAAAGGTATCCATCGGCATCAGTCCGTTATTTGGGGGAATTATCGCCCTTTGGTTTGGTTTGCAGGTAGTCATCTGGGTAGCGGCAGTTTTGTTTGCTTTGGCCGCTGTACCTCTGTTTAGAACAATCGAACCAACAAAAACCAGACAAAAAATCCAATTTGCTGGGTTCCCTTGGCGCAACACCTATCGGTGTATTATCGCTCAATCCGGGGTTGGTTTTGATTTGGTAACTACTGGAGTTATCTGGAGCATGTTCATCGTCATCGTGGTTTTCCCCGGCGCTGGTTGGGATATATATGTTAAATTAGGTGCTTTGTCGTCGGTGACAATAGTAGCGGCTATCACTGCCTCGTATACGTATGGAAAACTAATTGATAATAGTCGGGGCGGAAGCTTACTAAAATTCAGCGTCATTGCAAACGGTTTGGTCCACGCGTTTCGGCCATTTGTTAGCACCCCAGCAGCAATCGTCGGTACGAATATTGTTAATGAGACTGAAACCACGGGGTATAACATGGCATTCTTGCGTGGTGTATTTGATACGGCGGACTATTCCGGCAGTCGTATTCTGTATTTGGCATTAAACGATATCGTCATGTACATAGGGGCGGCAATTGCTTGCGCGACGCTCTTTTTCCTCAGTAGCTCAATGGGTAATATTATTGGTATGAAGGTTTACTTTTTCGTTGCCGCCGGCGCGGTCCTCATTATCGGAACAGCTCATTTCCGTCTCTATCGCAAGTAAAATGATATACTAGTTCTAACAATTAAGGTGGGGTCCCTAAGTGGCTAATAAAAAACGTTTTAAGAGAAGCCTCGGCCAGTTGCAACGGATTAAAACTTGGCAGCTGGTGATTATTTTGATACTTGCAGGGTTCGTATCCGCTACTTTTTTGCGTTTAAATAATATTGGTATGGTGCAGCGTAGGGAGGCTGTATATACGGCAGATAAAACTGGGGATAATAAAACAACCCAAAATAGACTTTATGATTTACAGCGATATGTTTCGTCTCATATGAACACTGATATGGGTAGTGGCGTCTCTTTGACAGCTACCTATAACCGCGACAAACAAGCATTGCTTGAAAAAGCCTCTAATGGTTCAAATGGAAACATATACGTCAAAGCCCAACAGGTTTGCGCACCTCGTTACAGCAACTGGTCTCCGGCGTACGTGCAATGTACTGTCAATGAATTAGCCAAATATCCAGCCGGAGCCGATTTGAACAAATTAGTTGATTTGCCGCGGGGTCCATATCAGTATAATTTTGCATCGCCACTTTGGTCACCCGATTTTGCGGGGTGGTCAGTCCTGGCTTGTGTAGTAATTTTGATAATGATAATTGCTAGATTCACAGGTGTTATTATCTTAAGAATACTACTTCGTCGACATTATAAAGCCATTTAACCGTTGACACCAACCGCCCCCTGGTGTAATCTAACACTTGTATAGTACTAATAGGAGGAATAGGAGTCTTATGGCTTACAAGCACACAAACTCAAAGGGTATCACATATTACTTGCATAGCACCGAAGTTACGCTTCGTGGCGGCAAATTACAAACCATCTACTTTTTTGCAAAAGTAGAAAAGAATGCTAAAGGTCACCCAGTTGATCTACCAGCAGGAAGTGTTGTAAAAGAAAACCCACGCAACGGGTTCCTAACTGTTTCTAAGAAAAAATAGTCTTATTTAGACTTGCACCATAAGCGTGTTTGGTTGTATAGTTATAATCAAACAAACAGGTGTCATAAAATGCCCCTTCGGGGGCATTTTTTGTATACACAGAACAAATAACATTGACCTATTAAACCGATTATGCTATAATATAGTAGTGAAAGACTCTAACGAACAGATCAGTTTTGATCTTGGTATCAATCCCGAGAGTGATGGTTCTAGTACTAACTCTTCAAGGTCTTCTTTCCAAGAGTTGTTACAAAAATATAACACAACAGAGAACGATATTGACGACTATGCCGCCAAAAATGGAGGCGATTATCGTGCGGCCTATAGGCATTTTCGGATACCGCAAGAATCAGTTGATAATTTAGAATACGAGGACTTTACCGCGTCACCACTGTTAGATGTTGCGCCGTCTGGTCCTAATGTGA
>JAYSMZ010000008.1:0-18468 GCA_043724245.1 bacterium | reverse complement strand
CCACAATCCCCAGTGGCGCGATCCTTGAGTGTCGGTAGGGGTCATGACGGACCTTTCGACCCACGGTAACAGCCGTTTATCGATTAGTGCCCCCACGATAATCCCACCGATGATTACCAGATCAGCGCCGTACAGCACCATCAGGATTACGATGAATCCTAAACACCTGGACCTCCGTTCTTCGAACTGCCCCGATTAGTGCTGACGATCGCTGTCATAAACGTCAGTCTGGTCGACTCGTGGCTGATGCC
The DNA here is from genome assembly GCA_043724245.1 of bacterium. GTDB lineage: Bacteria > Patescibacteriota > Saccharimonadia > Saccharimonadales > Saccharimonadaceae > UBA1547. Next base: position 18,217 of record JAYSMZ010000008.1, on the reverse strand, counting down.
GCGTATCGAACATGGCGCCGAAGATTACGCCAAAGACAGTGCTCAGAAACATGAGAGACACGGCCTCCAGAATCACGGTGTTGCTGATATGGGACAGTGTAGTCAGGTGAAGGCCCTTGTAGGCCAGATACACCCCGACCATGAAACCGATGATGGCTCCGAGGGTAGCCGCACCATCCGTCTTGATGCGGGTGGCCATGTTACGAATCTTGGGAAACATTGAACTTCCTTTCATCGATAGAAGGGTTAAAGCTCACGAAGACCCGATGAAACGGGTCGCAACAGTGAACTATAATGAGTTGATTTATTAAACAGTACCACGAAGTGGAAAAACACTTAAGTTGAGTATTATTTTACTATTATTCGGAATATTTGTCAATCGTGGTGTTGTGAGTAAGTCATCACCTTAAGGTGTGAAAAAGGACGGACCTTTTTGTTTTATCTTAAATCGATTCATTATAATTCGCTATTTTGTTCACCGTAGGAGGGGTGTTGGCACCGCGCAATGAAGCACGAGCTAACAGCCCCCCCTACGGAAACCCTTCCCTGTGTGCAAGATTGCTCTTGCTCACTTTTTCCCCCGATGTTGTGGTTGATGACCAGCTGCCTTGTCGGCTGCATCCAGGACGACTTTCTCGATTTTCGGCGCAAGCCGTCTGTCGATTAGTCGACCAAGGTAGTAGCCGGGGATCCCGACTACCAGTCCAATTGCGGCAGTAGTCGCGAGGTTGGCGAGGTCACCAACACAGAAGGACAACCCCCATCGAACGATGACTTGGTGGAAACCACCACCGGTTCCCACAATGCCAGCGTAGGACATGGTGAAGCCAATCATGGCGCCAACAAAGGCGCCGAGCATCGGCACGTCATCATGTTTTGGGGCCGTATCCGAGTCATTGCTTTTGAGCTTGTGGCTCATAGTTGTCTCCTTGGTAGTCAGACTCGTACGTGCTGCTGTTTGCGATAACGTTTGACGTCATGCTTGTAGGCGACATACGTGCCGAAGAACAGCACGTAGCCAGACAGCCAGAGCAGAACTCCGACGATCAGACAGGCCACCATGATCAGGACCAGCGCGACACCGTAGAACGCAAGGCTCTCGATGTGTAGCTGATTCAGGCTGACGATACATAGTACCAGGTAGGCGACGATAACGATCGAAGCCACGCGGTACAGTGCTTTCGCCATCCAGAACGAGCTCTTGGCGGCTCGTCTGCAGGGCAACGGAGCGGGATCGGATTTCGGATATTTGGTGTACCTTTTTTTCATTTCACCAGACTCCTTTATCGCGGGGTATTGAAAGGGTATAGTTACTAAGGGTCCAATTAATCGGACGCGCTAAGTGAACTATAATGATTCGATTTGTTAAGTGGTACCACCCAGTGATAAAATCACTAAAGTCGAGGGCTATTGTACTACTTTTGTGTTAAATTGTCAATACTAATTAAGCTTATTTATCCTTCGTGGCTTCAATATCTGGCAAATTTGCCTGAGCGGCTGACAGACGTGCAATTGGTACACGGTAAGGGCTGCAGCTGACGTAATCTAAGCCAATTTTGTGACAGTACGCAATTGATGTAGGTTCGCCACCGTGCTCGCCACAGATACCGACTTTTAGTTTTGGTCGAACCGAGCGGCCTTTTTTAACTGCGATTTCAATCAGTTGGCCGACACCATCTTGGTCGATTGACTCAAATGGATCACCCGGCAAGATTTTTTCTTCGATATAAGTGTTCAAGAAGCGGTCTGAATCGTCGCGCGAATAACCGAAAGTCATTTGAGTCAGGTCGTTAGTACCAAAGCTGAAGAACTCGGCATGCTGTGCAATTTTATCGGCAGTTAGAGCAGCGCGTGGAATCTCGATCATAGTACCAATTTTGTAATCAACATCTTGACCTGATTTTTTTATGATTTCGCGGGCGGTCTTTTCTAGTTTTTCGCGAAGCCACTTAAATTCGTTAACGTGCCCAACCAGTGGAATCATTATCTCTGGCAAGGCATCGATGCCAGCTGTTTTAGCAGCAATTGCACCTTCGATAATGGCGCGGGTTTGCATTTCAACGATTTGCGGGAAGACGATTGAAAGTCGGCAACCACGCAGACCCATCATTGGATTGACTTCGTGTATGGAACGGACTTTAGCCAACATCTCTTCTTTTCCAGGGTCTGATTTGCCTTTTGCCTTCAGTGTTGCAACTTCTTCGATTAGATCTTCCAGATTTGGTAAAAATTCGTGTAGTGGCGGGTCAATCAGGCGGATTGTAGCCGGACGACCATCAAGTGCTTTGAAGATTTCGACAAAATCTTTACGTTGGAAAGCTAACAGTTTATCCAACTGAATTTGGCGCTCCTCGTCCGTTTCGGACATAATCATAGCCTGAACGATTGGTCGGCGGTCGGTTGCGAAGAACATATGTTCAGTGCGGCAAAGGCCAATACCTTCGGCGCCGAATTTGACTGCCAATGCAACGTCTTCGGGAGTGTCGGCGTTAGTGCGGATATTAAGGCGGCGAGTCTCGTCAGCCCATTGCATTAATTCGCCGAATTCACCGGTCATTTCGGGGTCAACAACTGCGACTTTGCCTTCGATAACTTCACCTAATGTGCCGTTAATCGAGATGAAATCACCTTCTTTAATAGTTTTGCCACCAATTGTGAACTGGCGGTTTTTGGCGTCAACGCGTATAGATGAGCATCCGGCAACAGTAGGGATGCCAAAGCCACGAGCAACTAGGGCAGCATGAGAAGTCATTCCTCCGCGTTCGGTCAAAACACCTTCGGATGCCAAAATGCCTTTTAAGTCATCCGGACTGGTGTCGGCGCGAACTAACAGAACTTTTTGTCCTTTGCCGCCTTTGCCAAGTTCGGCTGCGCGATGTGCGTCAAAGATTGCAATTCCGCTAGCTGCGCCTGGGCCAGCTGGCAAACCTTTGGCTAGGACCGTGTATTTTGTACCTGGGGCAATAATTGCATGCAAACATTGGTCAAGTTGTTCGGGGCTGATGCGAGAAAGTGCAGTATTTTGGTCGATTAAACCTTCGTGGCTCATATCGACTGCAATTTTAACTGCGGCTGGACCGGATCGTTTTGCGGTCCGACACTGCAGAATATACAAAACGCCGTGTTCAATAGTGAATTCAATGTCTTGGGTGTCGCGGTAGTGGTTTTCAAGTTTTTCGCAAATATCGATGAATTCTTTGAAAATCGCTGGATTTTGGGTTTTCAGCTGAGCTATTGGCATTGGTGTGCGAACGCCGGCGACTACGTCTTCGCCCTGAGCATTCATCAAATATTCGCCGAAAACTTTATTATGGCCGGCAGCTGGATCGCGAGTAAAGGCAACGCCGGTTCCACAATCATCGCCCATGTTTCCAAAGACCATTGCCTGAATATTAACAGCGGTACCCAGGCTGTCAGATATTTTTTCGCGTTTGCGGTAAATTTTGGCGCGGTCGTTGTTCCATGAACGGAAAACTGCTTCGATTGAGATTTGCAGTTGTTCGAAAACATCTTGTGGGAAATCGCGACCGAGCTCGTTTTTTATGTGAACCTTATATAGGTCGACCAATTTTTTTAGGCCGTCAGCATCGACGTCGGTGTCAATTTTGACGCCAAGCTTCTTTTTGAGGCTGCTGAAAATAACTTCAAAATCGTGTTTAGCTAGTTTGTTGTCAGGCTTTGAAAAAGCCACGTCTGAGAGCATCATAAGGAAACGACGGTATGAATCATAAACGAATCGGGCGTTACCGGTCTTTTTGATTAGGGCTTTGACCGTAACATCGTTAAGACCAAGGTTTAAAACAGTGTCCATCATGCCTGGCATCGAGAATTTTGAACCGGAACGGACTGAAACCAGCAGAGGGTTTGTTTGATCGCCAAGTTTTTTGCCCATGTCTTTTTCGACGTCAGCCAGGGCGGCTTTGACTTCGCTCATGAACCCACTAGGTAATTGTCCGCCAAGTTCCGTATATTCGTTACAGGTCATTGTTGTAATCGTAAAGCCTGCAGGGACGGGCAGACCGATAACGGTCATTTCTGCCAAGTTGGCGCCTTTGCCACCAAGTTCATCGCGCATTGTTGCATTACCTTCGCCAAAAAGCCAGATACGTTTTAATTTAGCCATAAAAAATACACCTCCTTATATGTGTTATATCTTTATTATAGCAGAAAAAACGACCCCAGCGAGGTCGTTTTAACATCATATTCAATAATTTATTTAGTCGTTTTTTTGGTTGCAGGCTTTTTGACAGGCGCTTTTTTAACCGCAGTCCGCCGTACGGCAGATTTGGCAACTGGTTTTTTAGCAGCAGTTTTTGCTGCAGGTTTAACGGGGGTCTTTTTAGCGGTTTTAGCGGTCACTTTAACTCCGGCAGATTTGGCGATAGCATGCAATTGGGATTTGCGACGGGCAACGGTATTTTTTTTCAAGAGTCCTTTTTTAACAGCGGTGTCAAGTTCGGACTGAGCAGCAGAAAGGGTAGCGGCACTTGGTTTTGCGACAAAGGCTTTGGTAGCGGATTTGATGTCTTGTTTAATACCGACGTTTCGTTCACGTCGTTTTACGGTTTGTTTTGCCCGTTTGATGGCAGATTTAATGATTGGCATGCTGTACTATTACCTCTTTAAATAATGTTTTCTTAATCAAGGAGTGATTATATAGCAAAATTACTCTTATGTAAAGTGGTGTATTCTTATTGACTGTAGTAAAATACTTATGGTATAGTAACACTGAAATCTAGGCAAAATAAAAAACCAGGAAACACCAAATGAACGAACCAAACGCCAAAGCTATGCAACAAATCGTTGACAAGATAAACGTTTCAACGAACATTTTAGTTACTGTTAGTCGTGATCCATCGGTTGATGAGCTGTCAGCAGCTATTGGTTTAACGGCATTTTTGAATAAAATGGACAAACATGCGACAGCGATTTTTAGCGGTGCAATTCCTCCGGCTATTACTTTTTTGGAACCAGATAAGGTTTTTGAGAACACAGCTGACAGTCTGCGAGATTTTATTATTGCCCTGGACAAAGAAAAAGCTGACCACTTGCGCTATAAAATTGAAGGCGATGTCGTTAAAATATTTATTACACCGTACAAAACCACTATTTCTGAAAAGGATTTGGAATTTTCGCAAGGGGATTACAATATCGAATTGGTTTTAGCGCTGGGCGTCGAGAATCAAGAGCATCTGGACGCAGCTTTGGCTGCAAATGGGCAAATATTGCACGACGTAACAATTGCTACACTTAGTGCTGGCAATCAATCTAGTCAACTTGGCGGATTAGACTGGCGAGACCAAAAAGCCAGTGGCCAAAGCGAAATGGCATCAGGTATTATTGATGCTCTTAAGACTGAAAAAGTACCTATCGACAAACAAATCGCAACAGCGCTATTGACTGGTATAGTTTCGGTTACCGAAAGGTTTAGTAATACATTAACTACGTCACATGTTATGACTTTGGCAGCGCAACTAATGGCAGCTGGTGCCGACCAGCAGTTGATTGCCGCAAAATTACAAGAATCACATGAAATAAACACTTTACCAAGGGTTTCAGTTGAAAAAATCGCGACTGCCAAGTCTAATAAAGAACTGCCAATTGAACCTATCCTGGAAAAGCCCGAACCTCCGAAAGATACTCTTCAGGTATCACACAACGAGCCAGAACCAGAGTCCGAACCGGTTCCTCGGCTTGCGCCCGAGCCAGTATCCGAGCCTAAAATTGAAGATGTAACCACCGCTCCGACTATCGAGGGATTCAAGCAGATGCAGAAACCGACTGCAGAACCTGAACCTCCAAAGCCTGAAATTATCGAAACACCAGCATCAACATTCTCTCCAGTACCAAAACAACCAACCGATACTATCGGCGACATTTCTAATCCACAATCTGGACCAGCAGAAGAACCGTTACTTGGCGGAATATTAAATTCGACTTCGGATCAAGCCGCCGAAGATGCTAGGCGCGAACTGGATAGACAGCAAAACAAGACGATATTGTCACATTCTTACCTAGAGGGATCAGATGGGGATGAGGCTGAACCAAATCCGATAAACAGCGCAACTGCCGCGGAAGATACAAAAATAGTCGATATTTTCGACGAGGCTCCGACATCAACTGTTTCGACAGTGGCAGCGCCAGTTGATATTCCACCACCACCTCCTCCAGCAACAACACCGACGGCAGGATTACCATTGCCACCGCCATTACCTGATTTTTCAACATTGCCAACTGAATATATAGCAACCGGACCTGGATCTACCGAATCAACAGAAACAACAACTTCTCCTTCTAGTACGCTACCGCCGATAAACCCAAACGATCCAAGCCAATTCCAGATACCAACTAATTAGGCTGGATTACAACCCCAACCCCTAAACTGCTATACTGAATGAATATGACGGATGGCGTTTTACTGATTGACAAACCAGCTGGAATGACCAGTTTTGGAGTTGTGGCGCGAATCCGAAGAGTTTTATCTGAGGAGCAAAGCAAAAAAGTAAAAGTCGGACACACCGGCACACTTGATCCTTTTTCAACAGGACTGATGATATTGGTTATAGGTCGCGAATGCAAAAACGCCGGAAAATACAGTAAACTGGATAAAACCTACGAAGTCACGATTCGACTTGGTCAAACCAGTACGACCGGTGATCCGGAAGGTGAAATAACCGAAGTTTCTGATGTAAAACCCAGCCAGGCAACGATTGAGTCGACACTTAAAAAATTTATCGGTGATATTACCCAAAAACCTCCAATATACAGTGCAATAAAAATCGGTGGACAGCGAGCCTATAAACTTGCCAGATCCGGCAAAGAAATCGATATGCCAACGCGTCAGGTAAATATTTATAGCCTTGAAATAGTCAACTATTCATACCCGGTTATAAAAATTAAGACTCGTGTTGGCAGCGGAACTTATATTCGCAGTCTAGCCGAAGACATTGGCAGATCATTGGGGGTTGGGGCTTACTGTACCCAACTTCGGCGAACAAAAATCGATAAATGGAAGGCTGACGACGCACAGCAATTATCCGATTTTTTGTAACACTTTTATCAAGGTGTTGAAAACTGTGTAAAACTTTGGTACAATACTATACTAATGATTACAAAAGACGAAAAAGCCAAGGCTTTTGCTTTGACTCAGACTCACAAAGATGACGTTGGTAGCCCGCAGGCTCAGGCGTCAGTATTAACGACTCGAATCAAAGAAATTACCGAACACCTTAAGACCAACAAAGGCGATCACATGGCACGTCGGGGATTGATTCAGATGGTTGGCCGACGTAAAAAACTATTCAAATACCTTGAAGCCAAGGATTTCGACTTGTATAAAAAAACCGTTGCAACACTAAAACTCCGCAAATAAGCATAGTTTTTAATTAATCCTGTTAAAATATAAATATGAAACGAATATACGTTCGTCTTGTATTAAGTTTTTTTATCCCTTTATTCTTTGTTGGAATTATCCCACAAATTGCTAGTGCTAGTGTCGAAGACTTCAATTTCAGCTCGTTTGATGCTGATTATTATCTGTCAAAAGACAGCAAGGGTCATTCAAGTTTGAGGGTAGTTGAAAACCTAACAGCTGAATTTGTGAATATTAATCAAAATAAAGGCATAAAGAGGGCAATCCCAACCTATTACGATAGACATCAAATGTCTTTTGAGTTTGAATCCTTTGCCAGAAATGGCGAACTGCAACCAAATCCTGAAATAAAAAAAGAGGGCCAGTTTGAAGTTATTTATGCTCGGGATAGTAATTATTTAAACGGCCAGCAAAAATTCACTTTTACATACATCCTTCATGACGTAACTAAAGCCTTTGATGGCCATCAAGAATTGGATTTAAATACCAACGGAACCGGTTGGCCACAAAGTTTTAGCGCCCTAACTGGCAGGTTGCACCTGGATAGTTCAGTCAAAGATGATTTTACCGGTGCATTATGGTGTTATCAGGGTCCGGCAAATTCTAAAGAAAAGTGTGACAGTAAGGCTGCAAAAAACGAGATAAACTTCAATTCAACCAGGTCATTAATAGGCTATGAGAATGTGACCTTGAGCGTAGCTTTCAAATCTGGAACATTTGCCGAACATAGCCTAACCATTTCTGAACTTATGCCATACGTATTGGTTGTTGTAGCAATAATTGCATTTATAATTCTGATGGTTATTAAATTTATTTATGGCAGAAATAATCCCGGAAAAGGAACGATTGTTCCAGAATATTTGCCTCCAAACAATACATCTGTATTAATGTCATCCGAGATTTTTGATAAACCAAAAAACTCAATCACTGCTCAGATAATTGATTTGGCGGTTCGTCATAAAATTAGAATTAATGAATCTGAAAAAAAAGAATTCATCGGCAAAACAAAAGAGTATTCAGCAGAATTACTAAATGTCGAGGGTTTAAGCCAAGATGAGCTTGGTTTAGTCTATGCGTTGTTTGACGGAGAGATAATTGACAGTAAGTATATTTTTAACAAAAACGACATTTCTATGGGCATGAAGATGAAGGCAATAATACAATCATCCAAAGACGAATCGAAAAAAATTGGCTATCGCGTTAAACAGACGCCAGTCACTGTCACATACTTTTTAGTTATGGTGGCTATGATTGCGCTTGCCTGCATAACGATATATATTTCCTTAACTGGGCCCAATAATTCAGTTGCGTTTTTTGGTTGTGTCCTTTTGGGGATTTTCGCAGCACTTTTCTTCCCACTTAAACTTGCGAGTATAAACCCATTGACCGCCGCAGGACGTGGGTTGTTTGATTATCTAAAGGGACTGAAAATGTATATAAAACTAGCAGAAGAAGAGCGTCTGAAAGTATTGCAGAGTGTTGAGGGCGCTGAAAAAAAGCAGATAAACACCGATGATAAGGCGCAAATGGTAGTACTTTATGAACGAGTTCTGCCTTATGCGGTTTTGTTCGGTCAAGAGAAATCTTGGTTAAAGCATTTAGGCGCCTTTTACGAAAATAATCAGATGCAACCAGGTTGGTATAGTGGAGTTGGTGTGTTTAATGCCACGGCATTCGCTTCATCAGTCAGTGGTTTCTCTAATTATTCCAACTCAAGCACGTTCGGCTCTGGTGGCGGTGCCGGTGGTGGGGGTTTTTCTGGAGGTGGTGCCGGTGGCGGTGGAGGTGGAGGTCTTTAGCCTCTCTCTTTGCACATCCATGGTATAATATAGGCATCACACGCCAAGGTGGAGAAGTGGTGGATACAGAAGTTCGTGAAACGAATTTCTATACCCGTTACTTATTCGCCGAAAAAAATAAAGCGTGCGAATAACATCAAAGGAGGACATTTATGTCTACTATCAACCCTAACGGTAAGGAAATTTTTTCTGTTACCACTGATTTTTGTGGCAAACCACTTAAACTCGAAGTCAATCGCGTCGGTTTTCGAACTACCGCCAGCGTTTTGGTCACTTACGGCGATACTGTGATCTTAGGAACTGCCATGGTTGGTAGTCGTCCAGTCGTTTTGGATTATTTTCCGCTTAGCATTGATTACGAAGAAAAGTTTTATGCAGCTGGGAAAATTTCTGGCAGTCGCTTTATTAAACGCGAAGGTCGCCCCAGCGACGAGGCTATTTTAATTGGTCGATTAATCGATCGTCCAATCCGTCCGCTATTTCCAAAAGGCTATCGCCAAGAAGTACAAGTTGTTACTAGTGTGCTATCGATGGATCCAAACTTCCGACCTGATTCAATTGGTATGATTGCCGCTAGCGCTGCATTGATGTTGACCGGTACGCCATTTGACGGTCCGGTTGCCGGACTACGCGTTGGGCGTGTTAACGGTGAATTTAAAGCATTTTTGACCACCGCCGAACGTGAAGCTAGTGATTTAGACTTAGTTGTTGCCGGTATTGAATCCGGGATTACAATGGTTGAAGCCGCAGCCAAAGAAATCAGCGAACAGGTTGTTGCCGATGCTCTAAAATGGGCTTTTGACGCATATCAGCCGGCAATAAAATTGCAGAAGGAATTGGCAAAAAAAGTCGCTCCAGCTGCACAAGAATACGAACTTATTTTGCCGAACGCCGAAGTCCAATCAGCCGTTGATAAATGGGTAGATGGTAAATTGGGTGATGCGCTACATAAACCATACGCTGAACGCAACGAACTAGTTTCGACGCTTCGTTGGGACTTCCACGCGCAAATGACCGAAAAAATTGGCGTCGAAGAATATACTGCGCTTCATGATGAATACGATGAAGCTTTTACGATGGCGTTACACAAAGACGTTCGCGCCGGAATTATCAGTAACGGTGTTCGCCCAGATGGTCGTAAGCTTGACGAAATCAGGTCACTTTCATCAGAGGTTGGCATTTTGCCACGAACTCACGGTTCAAGTATTTTTACACGCGGACTTACGCAGGCAATGAATATTGTTACATTGGCACCGCTTAGCTTTGCTCAAATTGTTGATACGATGGAAGTCACCGAGGGTGAACGCCGCTACATGCATCATTACAATGCGCCGGGCTATACTGTTGGTGAAGTCCGCCGACTAGGTGGAGCCGGTCGACGCGAAATCGGACATGGATATTTGGCTGAACGTGCCCTGACGCCAGTTTTGCCAGCAAGGGAAGATTTCCCGTACGCTATCCGTAGTGTTACCGAAATCATGAGCCAAAACGGGTCAACATCGATGGCGGCAACTTGCAGTAGCTGTTTGGCACTTATGGACGCTGGCGTTCCACTAAAATCACCAGTTTCAGGCATTGCCATGGGACTGATGGTAGATGGCGAAAAATCGTATGTTCTTAGCGATATTGCCGATGCTGAAGATTTTGCGGGGGATATGGATTTTAAGGTTACCGGTACGTCAGCCGGCATCACGGCTATTCAGATGGATATGAAGGTCCATGGTTTGCCTGTAAAAGTTTTGGTTGAAGCTTTGGAAAAATCCAAACCAGGCCGAGCATTCATCTTGAAACACATGATTGAAACTTTGTCGGGTCCACGCGAAAAACTAAGTCCATACGCACCGCGTATCGAGAAAATTCAGATTAACCCTGATAAAATCGGTGCAGTTATCGGCAAGGGCGGCGATGTGATTAAGAAAATCACGGCCGAAACCGGCGCTCAAATTGATATTGCCGAAGACGGTTTGATAACTGTTGCAGCAGTTGATACGAAGGCAATTGAACAAGCTATGAATTGGATTAAAGGCCTAACCGAAGAACCGGAAGTCGGCGTAGTTTACGAAGGTAAAGTCGTCAGTATCAAGGATTTCGGCGCATTTGTTAATATAATGCCCGGAATCGACGGCATGGTCCATATTAGCGAACTGTCACAGGAACGAGTTGAAAAAGTAACCGATATTCTAAAAGAAGGCCAAATTGTCAAAGTCAAAGTAATTGGCATCGACGAACGTGGCCGAATCAGCTTGACTATCAAAAACGCTTAAACTTGTAATTTTACAGGAATCGTGCTAGTATTATGTTAACTGATCGTTTTCTTGTAGATAATTATGACAAATAAAAAACAAGTACTTCTTGAACAGATTAAGGCAGATATTCTAAAAAATAATATCTGCCAGGATTTGGCTTCGTGCGCCACGAACCTTGTTATGGGCGATGGCAACGTCGACGCGGACATTGTTCTGGTTGGTGAGGCGCCGGGTAAAAACGAGGACGAACAAGGTTTGCCATTTGTGGGTGCAGCCGGAAAGTTCCTTGATACAATGCTGGAGGGCGCAGGAATTTCTCGCAGTGATGTATATATAACTAATATAGTTAAATACAGACCGCCTAATAACCGCGACCCACTGCCAGACGAGAAAGAAGCTTTTTGGCCATACTTGGTGCGTCAGCTGGATGTTATTCGACCAAAAATTGTCGTGACATTAGGCAGGCACAGCATGGAATATTTTTTGCCAGAGCGTAAGATAAGTAAAATCCACGGTCAGCCGAAACGAATCCCATTTGGGGAATCAAAAATAGTGGTTGTGCCTCTATACCATCCAGCCGCAGCATTATATAACGGCGGAATGCGGGCAACACTAGTCGAAGATTTTAACAAGTTATTAAAAATAATAGAACTAATAAATAAATAATGTTCGCCGTACGGCGAAAGGAGAATACATAAATATGGGTCAACGAAGACTTGCCACTGCTCAACCGGACGATCAAACAAAACGTCCGAATCAGGCAAGGCAAAAATCAAATAATACGGTACTTAATAATACGACCATTCGAAAGGGCGAGGCTTTTAGAGCTCAGCGACGAACAAATGAGAACGTCAACCAGCGCGCCAGTCAGCATGTTATTAATATTCCGGTTAACAAATCAATTTATAACGGCTACGACGGCAAACAATACAGTCCCGCAGACCAGAAAAAACAATCGCGTATTAGCGGTCCCAAAATTAGAATTATGCCAATCGGTGGCCTAGGCGAAATGGGCATAGGCAAAAACATGATGGCTATTGAATACGATAATGACATCATTGTTATTGACTGCGGGTTTTTGTTCCCTGGTGCAGATTATCCTGGGATTAACTACATTACACCTGATACAACCTATTTGGAAGAGAACAAACACAAGATTCGAGCAATTATTTTTACTCACGCTCACTTGGACCACATCGGCGCTTTCCGCCATATTGCACACAAAATTCCAGCACCGGTTTATGCAACGAAATTTACGATAGGAATGATTCAGCGCACGATGGAGGAATCTCCATTTGATTATGTCCCGCAATATAACGAAATTCATCCCGAACAACACGAACAAGTCCAAATCGGCGATAGTTTTAATGTAGAGTTTATCCGCGTGCCCCACTCGACACCGGATTGCGCAGCAATTGTTATTCGTACTCCTTTAGGAGTTTTAGTCCACAGTGGCGACTGGAGGTTCGAGGACGAACCAGTTGACGGCAAAAAATATGACATACAGCGACTGACCGAAATCGCGACCAAAGAGGGTATTTTGTTGTTGATGAACGAATCAACGAATGCTGAAATTGCAGGATCTCATCTGCATGGCGAACTGGATATTCAAAAAAGTTTCGGCCAGACAATGGAAAAATATCCAAACAGCCGACTGATTCTGAGCTGTTTTAGTAGTCATATTTATCGCATGCAAACGATTTTAGACGAGGCTAAATTGCACGGCCGAAAAGTTGCATTTGCCGGATATAGCATGATTCAAAGCCTTGAAGTTGCACTACGTACGGGTACGATAAAAGTCCCCAAAGATGTAGTTGTAAAAATGGAGGATTTGGTCAAATTGCCTGACAGCAAAGTTTTGATTGTTTGTACCGGGTCGCAAGGTGAATTTAATGCCGTGTTGAACCGAATGGCCAGCGGTAGCCATAAATTCGTTAAAATTAAAAACTCGGATGTAATTATATTCAGTTCGAATGCAATCCCCGGCAACGAAAAATACGTTACCAGGACTGTTGATGGTCTGATGCGTGAAGGTAGTGATGTTATCCAAAACGGCAAGACACATCTGACCGGTATTGGACCACTGCATCTTTCGGGACATGCATATTTTGACGATCATGCAAAGCTTGTCGGCGCATTAAATCCAAAATATTACATGCCTATTCATGGAGAATTTCACATGTTAGTTCATAATGCCGAAATTGCCGAGAAGGTTGCCGGGATTAAACGAGAGAATATCTATGTTTGTGATAGCGGAGATATACTTGAAATTACAACGGAGGGCGTTAAAAAGAACGGACGCTTCCCAGTTGGTGGAATAATGTATGACGACAATGGTGCGATTGTATCAGAGGTAGTATTAAAAGATCGCATGCATATGGCATCCGAAGGTATGTTTATAGTTGTTCTGACTGTCCAAAAGGGAAGTGGCAGATTACTGACCAGCCCGGATATAATCAGTCGAGGGTTTATTTACCTGCGCGACAGCGAAGAGTTAATGGGTCTTATACGCCAGTATCTTAAACAAAAAGTGGCCAGGACGTTTGCCGGCAAACATATTGACCTAGACGCTGTCAAAAAGGAATTAAAAGAGGAAATCACTCATATTCTTTACGACCAAACCAGACGAACCCCAATAGTTATTCCGGTCATCAACGAGATTGCCGGCGGGGTCAGCATAAAGAATCCTACTCAAAAAGGCGGTCAACAGGTTGTACTAGATCCTCTGCAAACAATAAATCAAACTGCACCAATTAAATACCCCCCACGTCAGGTTCCGGATAGCGAAACCAACGCACCACGCATTCACGTACACCCGCGAACATACTAGATAGTGTCACTTGCAAAACGTAGTAAAATTTGCTATAATATAAATTACTAATTAATGCTAAAAGCGCCTATAATAGGATGAACGATGGCAAAAAAGAAAAAAATATCAAGAAAAAAGAAGGCAATAAAACCTACCTCAACACCGCAGCATGATTTACCAAGCGGATTTTGGGCACAAGTCGGCGCCGTCTGTCTGATTGCCATTTCCTTACTTTTTATCGTTGCCTGGTTTCACGCCGGCGGTCCGGTTCTAGATTGGGCATACACCACAACCCTTAAGGGCATTGGATATGCGGTTTATGTAATCCCACTGCTATTTATATATATTGCAATCGAGATATTCCGAGCTGAAAATAACCGTTTGTCGATGCCTATGAAATTTGCAACCATTTCGGCAATATTGTGGTTTTCAGCACTATTTGGGCTACTAAAAAATAGTAGTGGACAAACAACCGGTGGAATAGTTGGTGATTTTATTAATAAAGGAATGCTGATAGTAGTGAACAGTTCGGTAGCAGCATTTATTTATATACTACTGGTTGCAATCACGCTTTTATTTATCTTACGTGTTTCGCCAGGAACGGTTATTAGAAAGATTTGGCAACTTGGGCGTAGGGATTTGTCCGACCAAGAAGCTAACGTCAAAGTAATGCAAAATGCCGCGGCAATTGACGGTGCGAATCAAAAAGATATTGGTGAATTTAAACTAAGCGCCAGTGTTCCGACGGTCAATCCAAAAGAAGCTGCTATGGCAGAGAGGAATCGAGGTAAAACCGGTCAATTCGGAGCGCACGACAAATCTGAAGCCGCACTAGTTACAATCAGCGATCCAAACTGGAAGGCGCCGAGCCTGGATCTATTAGAGCAAAAGCAGTCTCCAGCTGATGCCGGCGATGTCCAGCAAAATGCCCAAATAATTCAAAATACCCTTAGCGAATTTGATATTGATGTCAAAATGGAGGGCGCAAACATTGGCCCACGCGTTACTCAGTTTACCTTAAAACCACCTAGTGGTGTTAAATTAGCGCGGATTACTGCTTTGGAAACAAACATTGCGCTTAACCTGGCAGCACAAAGCCTTAGGATGGAAGCTCCGATACCAGGGAAAAAAGCAGTTGGCATTGAAGTTCCGAACCGAAAGTCTGCCGACGTTCGTCTATATTCGGTTCTTAGTAGCCCGGAGTGGGATAAAAAATCCGAACCACTATCATTTGCAATCGGTAAAGATATCGCTGGTGGCGTGATGATAGGCGATTTAAACAAGATGCCGCATCTTTTGATTGCAGGTCAAACCGGTTCGGGAAAATCTGTCATGATTAACGCATTACTGACAAGTTTGTTATACCATAACAGCCCAAGTGATATGAAACTGATTTTAGTAGATCCGAAGCAAGTTGAAATGGCATCATATGCCGATATCCCTCATCTGTTAACGCCAATAATTAGCGAACCAGACAAGATGATTAGCGCGCTTAAGTGGGCTGTTAACGAGATGCAGCGGCGCTATAGTTTATTGTCCGAACACAGGGTAAAAGATATCAAAGCTTATAACAACAAAATTCATTCAGCCAGTACAAAAATTTCCGTGCAGGACGAAGAAGGCCTCCCACAAGATCACGAAGGCGGAGCAATGCCCTATATAGTGATAGTCATCGATGAGTTGGCGGAATTGATGATGGTTGCTCCAAGAGATGTCGAAACGCTAATCGTACGTTTGGCTCAAAAAGCCAGGGCTGTTGGCATCCACTTGGTACTTGCGACTCAACGACCAGACGCCAATGTCATTACTGGTTTAATCAAAGCTAACGTTCCTGCCAAGATTGCGTTCACTGTTGCCTCACAGATAAATAGCCGGATTATTATTGACCAAGCCGGTGCTGAAAAACTACTAGGTTATGGCGACATGTTGATGCAAACAGCGGAAATGAGCAAGCCAAAGCGTGTCCAAGGTGCCTTGGTTAATGATGATGAGATTCACAAGATTACCGATTTTCTTCGCATGCAATCACCGCCACAATACAACGACGAAGTTGTCAGCCAACCGGTCCACTTGAATGGCAAGGGCGGCGTGATTATGGACTTTGACAATAATAATGACGACGACTTATACAAAGAGGCTGTCAGGGTAGTTATTGACAGCAACAAAGCCAGCGCCAGCTTGCTACAGCGTCGTTTGCGCGTTGGATATGCGCGGGCAGCCAGATTAATAGAAAATATGGAAGATCAAGGTATTATCGGGCCAGCCGATGGCGCTAGGTCGCGCGAAGTTTTAATTAGTGATTTCGACGAATTCGGTCAAACAGACGACGAGATATAGATTTCCATCTGTAGTTATGTTATAATCAAGGTGTTATAAAACTCAGCTTGTACATTGATACAAGCATCAAGCATGCTCGGGTGAGGACGACGTGCAAGGATTCCAAAGGAGGAAATCTAATATGAAGGAATATGAACTAACAGTTCTAATCCACCCTGACCTCGAGGTCGACATCGAAGCACCACTTAATAAAATTCGTGGCATTATTACATCTGCTGGCGGTGAAGTCGTCAGTGAGGATAATTGGGGTAAAAAGAAACTGGCTTATCGTATTAAAAAAGAGGACTTTGCGGTTTATGTGTATTTTGACATTAAATTACCAGCCGATGCACCACTAAAGATTAGCAAAACTTTCAACATTACCGATGAACTGTTGCGTTACCTACTAGTCAAAGTCGATGAAAAAAATCGCAAGATTTTAGAAGAAGTAAAATTAAAAGCTGCGTCGCTTGATAAAGCCGACGCCGAAGAAGACGAGGAGTAAAAAGATGGCAAAAAGCGTTAATCAAGTTATTCTGATGGGTCGATTGACCCGAGATCCTGAACAGCGGACAACTAGTACTGGTAAAACCATTGTTAGTTTTAGTATCGCTGTTGATCGTGGTGGCCAATCCGTCGAAGGCGGAGACACGGCTGACTTTTTCAATGTTAATGCGTGGGAAAAACTGGGCGAATTGGTTATGCAGTACCTATCAAAAGGTCGACGAGTATTGGTCCAAGGGCGCTTGCGACAAGATCGTTGGGACGACAAAGAAACCGGTAAAAAGCAAAGTCGAATCGAAGTTACCGCCAGCGACGTTACATTCCTAGACGGTCCAAGTGACGGAACTAGGCAATCTGAACCAACCGAAACCACTAGTAAAAGTAAAAAGTCCGAAGATGTCATTATCGAAGACATTGACGACAAACCAATTGATTTAAGCGAGATTCCTTTTTAATTGGAATATAGAATATAGCTATTAGAAGATAGCGAAATTTAATAAGTAAGAAAGAATGCGGAATTGGCCATATTCCAATAGCCAACTTCCAAATACCATTCCCGAAAGGAAGATTATGACAATTAAAAGATTTAAAAAAGACAACCTAGTTTATTTTGACTATAAAGACGTTCGAACTTTGCAACGATTCGTCGATATTTACGGTCAAATCAAGCAAATCGGCAAAACTGGCCTTAGCGCTAAACAGCAACGTCAACTGGCGGTTGCGATTAAGCGCGCCAGACATCTGGCACTATTACCATTTGTAATTTCAAGGTAACCAAGTGGCATATCAGCCAACAGATTTAAAAAAAGGCGTTGTCGTTCAAATTGACGGCAAGCCTTTTAGGGTTATGGAATATAACCAAAAAGTTATGGGGCGAGGTGGCAGTATTGTCAATGTCAAAGTAAAAAATTTGATTGATGGCAGCTATATACCAAAAACATTTAAAGGCCAGGAAAGAATAGAGCCCGCTGAAGTCACCAACCAATCCGTTCAATATTTATACAGCGACGGATCAAAGTATCATTTTATGGACCCAAAAACTTTCGAACAGTTTGAGCTGTCAGCTGATATTGTCGATGGCGTAATGGGGTATTTAAAAGAGGGCGAAAACGTTAATTTGCAATCATTTAATGACAATATTATTAATGTCGAACTTCCAAAAAATATTTAC
>JAYSMZ010000007.1:0-5200 GCA_043724245.1 bacterium | reverse complement strand
AATCAATAGGTGATAACGACTCGTCAAATTACGGACCTGCATATCAAATGGAGTCGTTGTACTGCCATGTTCGATATATCCGCGGACATCAAAACGCATCGTATCAACATCGTAGTTGAATAAAATTGACTTAATCGTTTCAGGATAACCGTGGAAAGTAATTATCACAGGTTTGTCCGCAGTGAGGTTCCGATTAAATTCGTTTTCCGTTACATATTCGCCATGTCGTCCAATACCATGGCTATGTCTACCACTTGTTAGAGAACTGATATTGACGAAACGTAAGCGTACATCAGGATATTCGGATTTTGCCAGACTAATTGCAGCCAGCGCTTCCTTGGTCGGATAATCACCAATTCCGACCAAGACCACGTCTGGATTCGCGTCACTAGCGAAATCCCAAGTCATAATACATTCGTCGAACTGTTTTTTGGCAAGTTCTGTTGTCAACCAACGTGGTTCTAGTGTTTTTCCAGCAACCATAACGTTGATATTTCGTGTAGAACTTAGCATTTTTTCCAAAACTACCAATGCAGTATTGCCATCGGCAGGGAAGTATACATTGCCGAAATCGCCCTGTCGGCGCAAGGTGTCATCAATAAATCCCGGGTTTTGATGACTGAATCCGTTATGATCCTGGCGCCAACCTGAACTGGTCAAAATATAGTTTAATGATGGGAAATCACCATGCCAATCATATTCAGCCATATGTTTCAGGAATTTACCGTACTGGTCGACCATACTGCTGACGATTGTCAGAAATGCCTCGTAACTGGCGAACATGCTGTGACGTCCCGTTAGCGCGTAACCTTGAATAAGACCCTGCATATTGTGTTCGCTGAGCATTTCCATGACACGACCGTCAGTAGTCATATCTTTGTCCCACTCTTGATGTGGCCAGACCCATGCACGACTGGCGGCTTTGAAAATCTCGTCTAGCTTATTCGAATAAGTTTCGTCTGGTGACATAAAACGGAAATTACGAGTATCTTTATTGAGTTTGAATACTTCTTTCAGATACAAACCTACTCGTCGCATACTAGACGAACCGATAGTACCAGGTTTAGACGCATCTTCGGCAAACTGTTCCGCCGTCGGCAGAATAAGTGGTTTATAAACAGCTTCACCGCCACGCGCGTGTTTATTCATACCCATTCTTTGGTCAGTTGGCGGCAATACTTTTTCGACAAAGTCGCCAAAACCTTTTTTGCGGTCGAATAACTCTTCGAATTTGTATGATTTCAACCAATCTTCTAGCATTTGCAATTGTTTTGGATCGGATTTGGCATTAGTTAAAACGACTTGGTGTGAAAGGCAATTGCCTTCGATTTTGTCACCATTTAGTTCTTTGACCCCAGACCAACCCTTAAGCGATCGCATAATAATCATCGGCATCCGTGGTGAAACAATTTCATCTGGCGATTCTTTGATACTCCAAATCAATTTGTGAGCCCAGTCAAGCGCTTCTTCTAGCTGTTCGTCCAAATTATCACCGGAAACTAGGCGTGGTTCGTAACCATATCCCCAGAACAGTGATTTCAATTCGTCATCGGACATACGTCCAAAAACAGTCGGAGCTGATATTTTATAGCCGTTTAAATGTAAAATAGGCAAAACTGTGCCGTTAGTTTTTGGATCAACTAATTTATTTAAATGCCAAGCACCAGCAGCCGGACCGGTTTCGGCTTCGCCGTCACCAACCAGGCACGCAACTATTAAGTTGCGGTTGTCCAAAACGGCACCATAAGATGTCGATAGGGAATAGCCAAGTTCGCCACCTTCTAAAATAACACCTGGTGTACCAGGGTTGCTGTGGCTAGGAAAACCATAAGGCCAGCTGAAATTTTTGCAGATATATGCGATACCATCGTATGTATGTGTTGCTTTGGGGTAATATTTGCCAAGAGAACCTTCTAAAAACAAGTTCGCTTGCAACGCCGGGAAAGCGTGCCCTGGTCCCAATACAAACATCATTTCTTGGCCGGTTTTTTGAATCAATTTATTTAAATGTGCATAAATCAGATTCACGCCAGGTCCCGAGCCCCAATGTCCCAGCAGACGTGGTTTGACGTCTTCAAATGTCAACGGACGTTCTAGTAAAAAGTTATCTTGTAAAAATATTTGCGCAGCATTTAAATAATTTGTAGCCCGCCGAAAGCGTTCGAAATCTAACATGAGCCCATCCTTGTTGTCGTTCATACTTACGCTTATTGTATAGTAGTGGTTGTCTTTTACGCAAGTCCTATATAGACGATATTTAGACGTGTTTTTGTACTATGCCGACTCCAATAGTCGCGTCTCGGACGCCAAAAGATACAACATTCAAATCGTTGTTATAGCCTCCACCCGGAAAAACAACATCGTGTGTATCTACTAACACATTATCTTTGACATGACCTTGCGGGAATACGCTGGCCGTTGCAACCACTCCTAAATTCGTAATTCTTTGTTGCTTAATATCATGTTCGAAAAAAACTGCTTCATAATGAACGGCCTTTCCGTCGGGAGCGGTTGTCCAAGCTCGGTGACCTAATAATAAGTTTATGTCTGAATCAACTGGTGTTATATCGTTAACACCACCCCAACTAGACCCCCATCTTGGGAAAAGTTTTTCGTTAATATATGGTGCCGCAGATATTACTTCTTCACTTAAATCCTCAATGCCAGTAATTGAAGCGTAACTGATATTGCCGTTACCCTCTTTTTTTATTCGGGGACGTCCATAGATATGCAGGGCTGTTCCATTAGAAATATCTTGGGCGATACGGATATCTTTCATATTTTCTGGACCATCGGCAATATGCTCCAAACGGTCAAGCCTGGTTCCAGCGTAAAATCTAGTTTTTAAATTTCTTACCTCCCATGGTTTAAACGGATAAGGTTGTACATCGACGCAACTAAGAAGCCAGATTTTTTCGATAGCACCACTTGCCAGACGTCTGTTAATACGTGTTAGGGCTGGATCTTCACCGATTATTTCATCTGCTTCGGGGTATGGTTTTAGTGGTTCGTTCAAATCAGATAAATTTATTTCGTATGGACGCACACGGGATTTTCCTAGGTGTGAAGAATCACGTCCAAAGTGGTCGGGCTCGACTCGAACATACATAATATCATGCAATCTGCCCTTTTTGTCTTCGGTGGTCCATATCGCTGATGGATTATAGCCAATGTAATCATCGGGAATGTCGAGCGGTTTAGGTAATAGTTGGGCATCGGCTAGTTCATAACGATTCGGCATGTTCTTCCTTATCTCCCACCATTTCAATTGTACCACTTCACTCTTATTTGTTAGACTAGTATTAATGTTTAAAATTTTAAATGGTACAGAACTTGCGGGCTATATTAAAGAGCGCCAGGCGAAACAAGTGCGCGCGTTGCGTCAGACATGGAAAGTTTTTCCGCATCTAACAATTGTTCAGATGGGAGATTATTCGGTAATTAATAAATACGCGGAACTAAAATCTGCATACGGAAACGACATTTTAATCGATGTTGATATTGTAGACACTAATCCCGACAATATCTTGGACCAAATAGAAAGACTTAACCTTGACAACAGTATCCATGGGATAATCATTCAATTACCGCTTGCGGATACATCCTTGACAAATAGCGCGTTGAACGCAGTAAAACTCGCCAAAGACGTTGATGGGCTGGGTGAAAAATCAACATATATCCCGGCGACTGCGACGGCTGTTGATTGGTTAATAAATGGCTATAATATTGATTTAAGTGACAAAAAAATTGCAATTGTCGGCAAGGGGAAACTTATCGGTGCACCGCTGGCAAAATTATGGAAGAGTGCTGGTTATGACGTTACAGTTTGTGATACAAAAACGGCTGATTTGGCTGAAACTTTACGGTTAATGGATATTGTCGTAACTGCCACTGGTATTCCAGGTCTAATAACCAGTAAGATGATTCGTCCAGGCGCGGTCGTGGTTGATGCTGGCACAGCTGCCAAAGATGGAAAAATAGTAGGGGACATTGCAGATGATGTGCGTCAGCGCATGGACCTGACTATTACGCCAATATTCGGTGGCGTTGGCCCACTGACAGTTGCAGCGTTATTCGACAGCGTCATTATTGCAGCGCAGAAGATTGCCGATAAAAAAGGCAAACAAGACGTTTAGGGTTTGATAATCATCTATATCAGGTTATTTTTTTCTGGTTTTTCAGATACGTCTGTTGTTATATTGTCAGTCTTACCTTCAAGTAGGGGAATTGGTGGAGTTTTTATTTTTGAGCTAACTTTTTTAATAGAAAACCTTCTTCGTGAGGTAAAGAATAATACTAGCAGAATCAAAATGATTATTACTATTGAAATTATCGCTGGGTAAAACCAATTCGGGATGTAGTATGCAATCGATTCCGAGTAATCTAAATCAAATGTTTTATGTTCTTTGGCACCCGGATTCCCTAATCCCAATACCATCGATTCATCAGCAGAATAATCAGACGTATAAATATACGTAATAAAATACTTTCCGGCAGTAAAATCTAGATTAGAAAAACCAGATTCATTAGTTGTGGTGATATTTCGGATTAAATTATCCGTGGATGTTTCTTGGTTAACAACTTCTGCATTGTAACCGGACATAATCGACGGGTCAGTAATTTTCCCATCCGTTAATAAATAAAGTTTCAACGATTTGTCTTTTTCGCTGTCTCGATCGTCTTTGATCGTCATTAAAGGATAAAAAATCGTTTTTGTGGTAAAAGTAAATTTTAAAGGATTAATATTGCTGGTATCAGCATCCTTTTTCAGTTTTATTACATTCAATACGAAACCATTGTCAATGAAGATTCTGATCGGTCTTTCAGCTTCGGCCTCTAAATAAAACCCATTACTTTTAGTCCATTCGAAAAGGTCTTTATAGGAGTTTGTTTTTAGTACGGCAATTTCAAAATTACCAACCGTTTTTCGTTCTAAAACTCGAACCGAGTCAATAGAATTACTGCCAGTTGCACCCAAGGGAAGTGAATTATCTGTTGGTGCTACAATATCTGCCAGATCCTCAAAAACTACTTGTTTAATTTGGCTGATATCGGATTTAACAGGTGTAGGTACGACCAACGCTGTTTTACTACTGGTACCCTCTAGCTGAAAATCAATTGCCATTTGTTCACTATTTTTTAAACCGTCAAAAACAACAACACCTTGTTCGCTTGTCATGGCGATTCCCCTGTCATTTTG
>JAYSMZ010000006.1:0-6481 GCA_043724245.1 bacterium | reverse complement strand
TAACTACTTGTAAAAAATAACCATAATCGTCATAATATCCAGCAGGTTATTATTAGAAGTAGGGGGGCACTATTAAACCAGTTACGATAACCCGCTTTTGGAACCGTCGTATTAGCGAGGTCGCCATTCTTGTCGCAATGGTAATTATTGCGTTGTTTTTGTGGAACTTTTTTTCCATCAAACCTAGTATTAGCGATTTGATAGATATTAATACTCCAGCAGTCTGCTTGGCTGGGCTGACATTGTTGCTGGCTATTGTTTCATTATTTTGGAACTCAAAAAAATATTTATTTTATGTCTCGCTAACAATTTATTTATTACTATCTGCAACTGCTACTACGATAGTATTTAGTAGTGGGTTCTCGTCTTCTTTACCGGTTTCGTTATGGATACTGGTTAGTTTCTTTGCAGGGATATTTAGCGTCTGGGGACTACTGCCGATAATATTAGCAGTTTGTGTATACATCGCGATCCAATACATAGATAAAGGCCTTTCATCACCAATGATAGTTGATATTATTTTTACCACCTTAGTTCCGCTAATATCCGGTTATATTATTTGGCGTGGCAAATCGGCCGAAGATGAGTCGGATAAAGACAACAAAGCTTACCGTAATCTTGCCAACGAACTTAGTGCGGTTGCAAGTAAAGCCGAGGTTGTGATTAATGCAATCGGTGATGGTGTGATAGCTATTGATAATCAGGGCATAATTCAGTTAATCAACCCAGCTGCTCAAAATATTATTGGATGGGGAAAACAAGACGCAATCGCGCTCAGTTACAAGTCGGTCCTAAAACTTATTAATCAAAAAGATGAAACTCTTGACCCAACCATAGACCCGATCCAACAAGCCCTAAATTCAAACCAAGAAATTAGAACAAATAATCTAAGCTTGATGACCAATAGTGGTAAAAAGATAATGATATCACTAGTTGCATCACCGGTCGGCGAGATTGGTTCAGGTGTTATTACCGTATTCCACGACATCACCAAAGAAAAGGCTGAGGAACGTGAACAAGCCGAATTTATTAGCACCGCTAGCCACGAAATGCGCACCCCTGTCGCATCAATCGAGGGCTATATTGGGCTGGCACTTAATCCCCAAACAGCCCAAGTCGACAGCAGAGCCAGAGATTTTATATTAAAAGCCCATGCATCGGCTGAACATTTGGGATTATTGTTCCAGGATTTGCTTGATGTCTCAAAATCTGACGACGGCAGAATATCCAATAAACCCCGTGTTGTTAATCTGGTCACTTTTGTAAAAGAGGTTGTCCAAGGACTAAAACAAAAAGCAGCAGACAAAGGATTACGACTTGTCTATAAGCCAATGCCGGACAATTCTACCATACGACATATTGCTCCGTCATATTCGGTCAACCTAGATAACGATCACATTAGAGAAGTTGTAAACAACTTGGTCGAAAATGCAATAAAATACACTCCAGAAGGCGAGATTGTAGTTGATGTGGTTGGCGACGAAGAACACGTAACAATCAGCGTCAAAGACAGTGGGGTAGGGATTCCCGCCGAAGATATGCAACATTTATTCCAAAAATTCTATCGAGTGGATGATAAAAACACCCGAGATATCGGTGGAACCGGGTTAGGACTTTATTTGTGCCGACGTTTGACTGAAATTATGGGCGGACGCATTTGGGCAGAAAGTACCTATTCCAAGGGCAGCACTTTTTTTGTTGAACTGCCTAGGATAAGCAACCAGGATGCCACAAAATTACTTGAGGTGCAAAATAGAAACGAAAAGATAACCGAAACAAAAAATGCTGCTACTGCAAATGCCGGAACACCGTTGGTCGACATCGTAAATCCGACTCCTCAACCGAAACCGGTAATAAACAGCACTATACCAGTAACGCCAGTTCATTCCGTTCCTCGAGGCCAAGCGCTAACACCCGAACAGATTGCCACTTATGTATCCAGACAGCGCGCCCTAGCTCAACAACAGGCAAAACCCCAACTAACACGCCCCCAGTCAGTAACAGTTCCTAGCAGAGGTACTATCCAATGATTAAAATAAACATTAGAACTATGGCATTTTTAACTTTATTTGGTTACAATGGAGGTAAATATGACTAAGATAATGTTAGTTGAGGATGACAAAAGTTTGCGTGAAATTTACGGCGTGCGACTTTTGGCTGAAGGGTACGAGATTATTTCGGCGGGTGACGGTGAAGAAGCCCTAGCCATGGCCGTCAAAGAAAAGCCTGATTTGATTTTAAGTGATGTAATGATGCCTAAAATTAGCGGTTTTGATATGTTGGATATTTTGCGTTCAACCCCAGAAACTAAGGATGTCAAAGTAATTATGATGACCGCACTCAGCAGTGAAGACCAGCGTACACGCGGAGAAACACTTGGCGCCAACCGATACCTAGTCAAATCACAAGTCGGTATCGAAGACGTCGTTCGAACCGTACATGACGTACTAGCCGACGTTCCGGTTTCCGCAGCACCGAAAATCGAAAGATTTGGCGTCCCAACTCAAACAGCTGCCATTAATCAACCTGTCTCAGTTTCACCCCGACCGATAGCCCAAACTCCGCCTCCAGCCGCAACACCACAGCCGGTATCTCAACCCGTAGCACCCAAAACGCAGAGGACAGTAGCTCCAACAACTCCAATAGAACCCCCAACAGTCCCAGCAGCACCCGTAGCGCCAACTCCAGAGCCAACCCCCGAACCCCCCGTTACGCCAACAGAGCCTCAAAGCACGTTACCGCCAACTTCAGAGCCAACAGAACAACCGACTGCAGCCCCAGTTCCCGTAGTAACTCCAGTGGCTCCGGCTCCAAATCCGCCACCTGTCCAACCGACTCCAACACCTACACCAAACTCAACCTCAACCCCTGTTGAGTTACCTCAGCCGACAGCGCCATTTTCGTCACCAGCACCAGCATCCCTGGGCGATAGAGTAATAAACCCAATTACCCCAGTTACTCCAACACCAGACATTGCATCACTTATGAACCAAGAACTACACGACGGCTCAGATACAACGCCCTTCAATCCTCAACCATAATGGAACCAAACTCAACTGACCTTATCAGGCTAAATAAACATTTAGCCCTTATTTTGGGCATTTCCAGGCGAGAAGCGGATAACTTGATAGGCCAACAAAAAGTTATGATTAATGATCAAACAGCCCGGTTGGGCGCTCGTTTTACTAAAGGCGATAAGATAACTGTTAGTGGAAAAATTTTGGACGAGATGGTTGAATACCGATATATCGCTTTGAATAAACCGGTCGGATACGTATGTTCGCGTCGACAACAAGGGGATAATCCAACAATATATGATTTGCTGCCAGATGAATATCATAACCTCAAACCCGTAGGTCGTTTGGACCGCCACAGCAGTGGGATAGTGCTGCTAACAAATAATGGTGATTTTTCGTACCAGATGACGCACCCCAGCTTTAAAAAAACAAAAATGTATAACGTCCGCCTGGACACCAACCTGGAGCCTCTTCATCAACAGATGATAAGCGACCAAGGAATCAACCTAGAGGACGGCCCCAGTAAATTAATACTGGGAAGAATGAATGACACAGACAGAAAAAGTTGGATTGTTACAATGTCAGAAGGTCGGAACCGTCAAATCCGTCGTACTTTCGGCGCCCTGGGTTACACTGTAAATAAACTACATAGAACAAACTTTGGTAATTATGCGCTAGGTGATATAAAGCCCGGTGAATTTGAAGTTGTCGATATTCATTAGGTGATATGACTCATTTTTTTACACCGTATACTTTGTGTCACTAGTGACACAAAGTCAACTGGATATGCACATGTGTAGTCGGCACACCACCCTGATAATAAGACAGGCTGTTGAGTTACCGTAAAATAACAGATGCTTATTCCTGGCTATCCGAGTATGTCTGAACGGCAGTGAGTTACGCAGGATACAAAGAATAATTAGCTGTTATTTTAACGCGGAACGAAAGTGGCTGTCGTTTATTAGGGTGGTGGGACGACGGTTAGGAAAAAGGACTTCTTGTCCTTCTTATGCTCGCCAAGATGTGCTTTCTCTGTTATAATTGCCATAATTATGGCGTCAAAACTACCTACAGTTGCGATTATTGGCCAAGCGAACGTTGGCAAAAGTTCGCTTTTTAATCGTTTTATGCGCAATCAACAGGCAATTGTGGCCCGCGAAGCCGGAACGACCCGCGACAACGTCCTAGGACGCGTAGATTACGGCAAACACAGCTTTTGGCTGGTTGATACAGCCGGACTAAAAGACCCTGATGACGAGTTCGAGGAATCAATCCAAGACCAAATCTCTGATGCCACTGAATCCGCCGATGTTATTTTGGTAGTAATCGACAGTAACCAATACACCAGCGACCAAGATCGACAAATTGCTAAAAAAGCCCTTAAAAGTAAAAAAACGGTTATATTACTAGCAAATAAAGCTGATTTAAAAAGAAGTTTACCAATAGATGAATTCAAACGTCTGGGAATTAAACAGATTATACTAACCAGCGCCGAACATAACCAAGGTATCACCGAAGTTCTAGATGAAATTATTAATTTCATCCCAGCATCAAGCGAATACATACCGGATGACATATTGCGTATCGCGTTAATAGGTCGTCCAAACGTTGGTAAAAGCCATTTATTCAACACCCTGGCGGGTAAACAACAGGCAATCGTCGCCAATATTGCCGGCACCACGCGCGATGTCAATCGCATATCCGTTAAATATGGTGGACGCGATATCGAACTATTGGACACCGCCGGTATACGCAAACAAGGAAAACAAGAGGTAGGAATCGAAAAATTCAGCGTTCTTCGCAGTTTGGCAGCCATCGAACAGGCAGATATCTGTTTGTTATTAATGGACGTCAACGAGCTGAACACTCAACTTGATCAGCGCATTGCCGGTATTATCGACGCAGCCGGCAAGGGGATGGTAATTGTTGTCACTAAATGGGACAGTGTGCAGGGCAAGGACGCCTACACGCGCGACGAAATTGCCCCCAAGATATCTAGGACCTTTGATTTTACACCATGGGCTCCGCTGATTTTCACCAGTAGCGTCACAGGACAAAATGTTACGAAATTATTCGATCTCGCGCTAGATATCGACGTCAGACGTCAGCAACAGACTAAAACGCGCGTACTTAACGATTTGCTACAAAAAAGTACTCAGGCCCATCCTCCAGCCGGGCTGAAAAACACCCACCCAAAACTGCGGTACATGGTTCAAACAGACACAAATCCGCCTTGGTTTGTCGTTTTTGGTTCCAATTTAAAATTCCTACACTGGAGTTATAAACGATATTTAGATAAACAACTGCGTGAAACATATAATTATACAGGCACACCAATCAAGTTTAGCTTCCGCGACGAGAAACAAATCAAAGCCAACAAAGAGAAAGAAAACGACAAACAGTAACTTGGTAGAGCGGGTCCTGCCGTCCGGTTTACCCCTAATATTTTTTACCGATTACGGCAAAACAATATTGGGGTTGCCCCACCGAACGTCACCCGTATCTCGCAGCGAAGGTGTTGCCATGTTCAACTCAGAAGACTGTGCCGTAGGCAGCCGAACGCCACGTGCTGGCCGAAGGCCACACGTAAAGAGTGCTGATGAGTTGAATGTGGCGACAACTTCGTCTAGTATAAGATGTTAGATGAAACTAATATTCGCGCAAGGCAACCCCGGACCAGAACACCCGCTTTCCAGACACAATGTTGGCTTTTTAATTCTAAACACTTTAGCAAATATGCACGGCGTAAAATGGGCCAACAAGTCAAAATTTAATGCTCTCATCGCCGAAATCAAAATTGACGGTGAAAAAGTAATTTTAGCCAAACCTACGACTTTTTATAACGAAACCGGCCAGTCTATTCGAAAATTAGTCGATTTTTACAAAATTGACACCGCAACTGATTTGCTAGTAATTCATGATGATTTGGCGCTACCATTTGGGACCATTCGCATCCGCAAACAGGGGAGTGACGCTGGGAATAACGGTATCAAATCAATTAACACTCATATCGACGTAAACTATACACGTATTAAAGTCGGCATACATAATGAGTTGCACGAAAAAGCAGATGACGCTGCATTTGTACTGGCAAAATTCACAAATAAAGAATTAAAACAGTTAATTGAAAAAATAATCCCACAATCCGTTAAATTTGTTGCTCAATTTTGTAGCGATTTACTGCAGCACACAAGTTATAAGAATTTGGAATAAAAAAGCGCCCACAGCAAGGGTGGGCTTCGCTGAGGGCGCTATTTTACCC
The DNA here is from genome assembly GCA_043724245.1 of bacterium. Classification (GTDB taxonomy): domain Bacteria; phylum Patescibacteriota; class Saccharimonadia; order Saccharimonadales; family Saccharimonadaceae; genus UBA1547. The sequence continues at coordinate 202 of JAYSMZ010000006.1, read as the reverse complement.
TTTAACCCACCCATGGGGCAAGCTAGGTCATCTCGATAAAACGCAGACACCTGCTGGTTAAAGGGGTTAGTATACATGCAACGCTGTACAATAAATTATACCGTTCTTAAGGGTGGAGGGTAATCTACCTTAAAAACACATTGCATGTAATCTAACATAAGTTAGAATAGGGGGTATAAGGTGCGTTTGGTTAATCTCGCAA
>JAYSMZ010000005.1:0-69567 GCA_043724245.1 bacterium | reverse complement strand
AAGTTATGACAAAGTTATGCGACTTGTCCGTCAAACCGGAGCAATGCTAGAAGAAATACTTTAGTTGGTAGATGGTAGGTAGTATATGGTAGATAAATCACGAAAGAACAAGAAGGAAATCGAGTTCGAGCAAAAGTTTGGTGAATTGACCGTTGATTTACAGCGTACTCGTGCCGATTTTGAAAATTACATGAAACGTAGCGAAGCTGAAAAGGTGTTTGCTCGCGAAGCCGGGCAATCCAGCGCAATTTTGAAACTTTTGCCGGTTATTGACAATATCGAAAGGGCAATAACTTACACACCCAAAGAATTGAAGGATAACACATGGGTTCAAGGCGTGACTAGTCTGGTAAAAAACCTTGAGAAATCACTAGACGAACTTAATTTAAAGCGAATCGATGCTAAGCCCGGCACGATTTTTAACCCAAACTTGCATGATGCTATTCTGTTTGACGAAAGCGCCGAAGGCGATTCGCCAGACGGCGAAGAAGTAATTGCCGAAGAAATGCAACCGGGCTATACCCTAAATGGCCGCCCAATCCGCCATTCAATGGTCAAGGTTACGCGAAAATAAGTTCTCTTTACGTCGTAGTCTCCCCGCCATCGTAATAAACAACAACCCCTCGAATTACGCGTAAAAAACAACTAGTCTTTATTCTTTGTTGCCTGCGGAACGACCCATAAATGGGATCGCCCTTACGCACCTACGCGGGGTTCGGGTAGTCCTCGACAAGCAAGGGATAAAAACTAGTTGTTTTACGGTAATCCAACAGGCTATCTTATTATTACGACGACGTGAAGACTACTGGAAATGCGGTAGAGTATCCGGCACGCCACTCCAATAATAAGATAACCTGGTGAGTTTCCGTAAAATTGAGGACGGCTATTCATTGCTAGACGAGTATGTTTGACCCGTTGCTTGTAGGCAACGGGGAGTTACGCAGGATACAAAGAATAACCGGTCGATATTTTAGCGCGAAATGAGGTTGGTTGTCGTTTGTTGGGGTGGTGGGATGGATATGAAAACGTAAGAAAGTATCTAATAATCCGTGAAAACCACAAGCGTCATGGTATTATTAGACTAGTATTATGGCTGAATCTATTATTTTTATCGTTAATCCGGGTAGCGCTAGTCGTAAATATGCTCTATATATTGGTGGTAATAAAAAAGCCAATTTTCACTTTGAAATTGTTGACGAAAAAGTTGTCGGAGAATTAAGTTTTGATGGTAATAAATATGTTGAAAAATACGATGATGCCAACCTAGCAAACGCGCCTCATCGAACCTTGCCGCTGCTTCATAAATATAAAGTATTAAATGAATCAGATAAAATATCGGCTATAGGAATTCGAATTGTGGCACCCAGTAGACGTTTTATGCAGGACGAACTAGTTACTGACGAAGTTATATCTGTTTTAGAAGATCTAAGTCGAGAATCACCATTGCATATAAAAACTGCACTCCTCGAGATAAAACAGCTTCGGATTCGCTTCCCGAAAACTCCGATTATTGCGATTTCAGACAGCGCTTTTCATGCAACGAAACCTGACTATGCCAGGTATTATGCTATTGACACGAAACTTGCCGACAAATTAGAAATCGAAAGGTATGGTTTTCATGGAATTTCAATCAGATCGATTGTTGACAAATTAGAAAAAAGTGACATTCTGTTACCAAAAACAATCATTTGTCATTTGGGAAGCGGTTGTAGTGTTACTGCAGTAGAAAACGGCAAAAGCGTCGAAACGACCATGGGGTATTCGCCACTAGAGGGCATTGTGATGGCAACTCGCAGTGGTAGTATTGATGTTTCAGCAGCGCTGGCTATAAAGCGAGATTTAGGATTTTCGCCAAGCGAACTGGAAGAATTTTTGTTTAGAAAAAGTGGACTTTTAGGTCTAAGCGGCAGCTCTGACGATATTCGGCAATTGATTACCAGTGAAGCCAAGGGTGACGCTAGGGCCAAATTGGCATTAGATATATTTGTGTATCGTATCCAACAAGCAATTGGCCAGATGGCAGCCAGTATGAACGGTGTCAGTTGTTTGGTGTTTACGGGCACGGTTGGTGAGCGTTCAATAACAATCAGAGGACGTATAATAGAACGGTTAGATTATTTAGGTTTTGAAATCAGTCCAAAAGCTAATGAAAAAGCATTTGAACCGATTGAAATCGCCAACATCGCGAACTTATCCAGCAAACCTGTCCTGGTTGTTTTAACAGATGAAGCAGCAGAACTTGCACATCGAACGGAAAAGTATATTAGAAAATAATTTTTTTAGTATATAATTTAGTTACAAGAAAGGGGATAATATGGCAGAAGAAAAAAGATTAAGACACCACAAGGAATATCATGACACGGACGACATGACGGAGTTCGAGAAGTATATGGCGATGAAATGGGGTACACCAAAGGGTATTGCCACCCTGCTTGGTACACTTGCTATGTTTTTGTTGGCAATCGGAGTGTTTTTGTGGTTGCTACACCTGGCTAATATCATAAAATAATCTGTTAGAATGCCAAAAAAAGGGAACTGATTACCAGTCCCCTTTTTTATTTGCATTAGCACTCTTGACATACGAGTGCCAACTGTCATATAATTAAGATATTGGCAATCTAACACCTAGAGTGCTAAAATTATAACAAGTATAAACAATTTAATTAATTTGCCGTTCGCTATCCAGCGAATGCGAAAGGAGAAGTAAATAATATGGGTAAAATTATTGGAATCGACCTAGGTACAACCAACAGCGCTGTTGCATATATGACCGGTGGAAAATCAGACGTCATTGCAAGCACCGAAGGAAACCGAACTACGCCAAGTGTCGTTGCAATCAATAAAAAAGGTGAACGTTTGGTTGGCCAGATTGCACAGCGCCAACGTGTAACCAATGCTAAAAATACTATTTACGGTGTAAAACGCTTAATTGGACGTAAATTCAGCGATAAAGAAGTCCAAAAAGACCATGACATTATGCCGTACGAAATCGTCAAAAAAGGCGATGGTGTAGCCGTAAAGATGGGCGATAAAAACTATTCCCCAGAGGAAATCTCGGCTATGATTTTGTCAAAGCTAAAAGCCGATGCCGAAGCGTTTTTTGGCGAAAAGGTAACCGAAGCCGTTATCACTACTCCGGCCTACTTTAACGACGCTCAGCGTCAAGCAACCAAGGATGCTGGTAAAATTGCAGGGTTAGAAGTAAAACGAATTATCAACGAACCGACCGCTGCAGCACTTGCCTATGGTCTGGACAGCAAGAAAGAAGAGAAAATTGTTGTTTTCGACCTTGGCGGCGGAACATTTGACGTTTCAATTCTAGAACTTGGCGATGGTGTTTTTGAAGTAAAATCGACTAATGGTGATACCCATTTAGGCGGTGAAGACTTTGACAACCGAATTGTCAACCATTTTTTGGATGTATTTAAAAACAATGAAGGTATTGACTTAAAGGGCGACAAAGCTGCCATGCAACGCCTAAAAGACGAAGCTGAAAAAGCTAAAAAAGAACTATCAACTACGAATGAAACCGAAATCAATCTGCCGTTCCTTACTGCTGATGCCGACGGTCCAAAACACTTCGAATACAAATTGACCCGTTCAAAACTGGAAGAGTTAATATCTGATTTAATCGATCGATTAGAAGATCCTGTCAACAAAGCATTTAAAGATGCTGGTCTAAAAACCAAAGATATCGACGAAATTGTTTTGGTTGGTGGTATGACCCGAATGCCAATTGTAATTAAAAAAGTCAAAGAAATTTTTGGCAAAGACCCACTGAAAGGTGTTAATCCCGACGAAGTTGTTGCCATGGGCGCAGCCATTCAGGGTGGCGTTTTGGCTGGTGATGTCAAAGACATTTTACTACTTGACGTTACTCCATTATCACTTGGGATCGAAACCATGGGTGGTGTTGCAACTAAATTAATCGAACGTAACACAACAGTCCCAACATCGAAGTCAGAGATTTTCAGCACGGCTGCCGACGGGCAATCACAAGTTGAAATTCATGTAACTCAAGGTGAACGCGAGATGGCTGCCGACAATAAATCACTTGGTCGTTTTGGCCTGGACGGTATTGCACCGGCTCCACGTGGCGTTCCACAAATCGAAGTTACATTTAATATTGATGCGAACGGTATTTTGAACGTCACTGCCAAGGATAAAGGTACCGGCAAGGAACAAAGCATCACGATATCAAACAGTGGCAATCTATCAAAGGACGACATAGAAAAAGCTCAACGCGAAGCCGAAGCTCACGCCGATGAAGACAAGAAAAAGCGAGACATTATTGATGCTCGCAATAGCCTTGAAAGTTCGATTTACTCCGCAGAAAAGATGCCAGATGAATTCAAAGACAAAATCAGCGACGACGATAAAAAAGCCATCACTGACGCAGTCGAAGAAGCCAAAAAACATCAAACTAGCGAAGACAAGGACGAATTGGAGTCAGCGGTCAAAGCTTTAAACGATGCGATTATGCCAATCGGTGCCAAGATGTACCAGGCAAAAGCCGAGGAAAAAGCAGCCACAGAAGAAAAAGACGATAAAAAACCTAACGACAAATCCGCTGACGGCGAAGAACCTGTCGAAGGCGAAGTAGTTGACGATAAAAAAGAAAAATAATAGCTAAAACCCAATACTACTAAGAGTCGTCCACACGGACGACTCTTTTGATTATACTAGCCAAACTTGCAAAATTATGTCTTTATATGTTATACTTATCTTTGATACTACCATTACTCAAAGTAGGTGGTGTTGCACCTCACTACAACCTATTCATTCGCTCATTTCTTGAAGGGAGAAATCATGGAAGCAGGTACTACCCAGATTGGAACATCGCTTCGCGCGGAGTTCGCAAAAGACTGGGCGGTACTGCCCAATCTGATCACGGAAGTTCGGCTTGTGTGCAGTCCTGTGGCTGCAATCTTGATCCTACTCGGGGAATGGCGATGGGCCTTCGTCCTGTTCGTTCTTATCTCGGCGACGGACAAGATTGACGGCTACATCGCTCGTAAGTACAATCTGGTCACTTTGCTGGGGACAGCTCTCGACCCGATTGTAGACAAGGTGCTTGTTGGAACGACGCTCATCGCACTTAGCGTCGTTCAGCCTCTTGTGCTGGTGCCGACAATCATCATCAGTATCCGTGAAATGTCGGTTTTCCTGATGCTGAAGCGCGTCAGAAGGGCTGGCCGTGATATCGGCACCATCTACAGTGGCAAGGTCAAGATGGTAGTTCAATGTGTGGCGATCGCCATGCTGATTCTGCCATTCCACGGCGCATGGCAAATGCTGACCTGGTCAGTTGTCGGTGCGTCAGTTGTTCTGACGTTAACGTCGTGGAGCGACTACTTGAAGGCGTACAACAAGCGATGAGATGAGGAGTAGTGAGGACGCGGTCGAGGGGAAACCCTCGACCGCATCTTCAATGGATGACTTTTTAGCACTCTTGCAATAAGAGTGCTAATTTAATACAATAGTATTTAATGACAAAACGTGACTATTACGAAATTTTAGGTATCAGTAAAAACGCCTCGGACGACGAGATCAAAAAGGCGTATCGTAAAGCAGCTGTCAAATATCATCCAGACAAAGATGGTGGTGACGAAACTAAATTCAAAGAAGCTGGTGAAGCTTACGAAGTCCTAAAAGACAGTTCGAAACGCCAACGCTATGACCAATTCGGTCACGCTGGAGTTGGCGGAAATGGTGGCGGCGGCGCATCAGCCGGCAATCCATTCGGCGGTTTTGGCGGGTTTAACGGCCAAAATATCAACTTTGATTTCGGTGATGGCGGGTTGGGTGACATCTTTGGCCAATTTTTTGGTGGTGGCCGATCCCAGGCGCCGCGACGTGGCCAAGACGTCGAAGTGTCATTACAGTTGACGTTTGAAGAAGCAGTTTTTGGTGTTGAAGAAAAAATTCAGCTGGAGATGGACGATGAATGTTCACACTGTCACGGAACGACTGTCGAACCTGGATATGATATGAAGACCTGCCCAACCTGTAAAGGGGCTGGACAAATTAATCGCGCCATGAATACGATTTTTGGGCCGATTCAACAAACCGTTACTTGTGATACTTGTGGTGGACGCGGAAAAGTCCCGGAAAAAATTTGTACTGTTTGTCGCGGCAAAGGCGTGCAGCGTCAAAAGCGTACGATTAATTTGAAAGTACCAGCAGGTATAGATGACGGGGCTACAATTCGCCTTAATGGTCACGGTGAAGCAATCGGCAATGGTCAAAAAGGTGATCTGTATGTTCATATTCGCGTCAAAGCTCACAAACAGTTTACGCGCGAAGGCGACATTATTTTGTCTGAACAACACATAGGTATGATAGACGCAACCCTGGGCACGGAAGTCGATGTTGGCACAGTCGACGGCGAAGTTCGCATGAAAGTCCCAGCTGGAACCCAATCAGGAACCGACTTTAAATTATCGAACCACGGAGTCCCGCATATAAAAAGCGATAAACGGGGTCCGCATATCGTCAGTATCGTTGTTGATACGCCGACCAAACTTACCAAAAAACAGCGTGAACTTATGGAAGAGTTTGAATCTGATAAAAAACGTAGTTTTTTCTAAAAACACTTACCTGAACGGAGTAAATCTAAAGGGTTATTACCATTGAATAATACCAACAGTTATGTCATAATAATCTGATGTGTTGGCGTCAATACCCTGTCAAACACGTCAAAAAAGAACTATTATATAACATATGGGCACTAATATGAACAAAGTATCGACCTTGGAACAAATATCTAAGTTCAAAATTACTACTCGGCTGTTAATGCAAGAGGCTTTTAAGAGGGGCTACAAAATTTCGTATTTTAAAAGTTCACCAACGACACTCAGCGGAATTACCAGATGTGAAAAAAACGGCAGAGAATTTTTTTTCCGAAGTACCCTCTGTTCATTAACGGACTCTTATGGTGTTTTTGCTGCTGAAAACAAATCATTAACCTTTTCGCTGCTGTCGTCAAACGGTGTTTCGACTCCGGATACATATTCTTTAGGATGCGACCAGGCTGTCGAAGATGCCTTTGCATTTTTGGATTTGTATAAAAAGGTAGTTATAAAACCGGCGAACACTAACCATGGTGAAGGCATAACTATCGGGGTCACGGATAGAATTGGATTAAAAAAAGCAGTATCTTTTGCACGAGACACTGGCAACGGTGAACTGGATGTTGTTATCCAAAATCAGATTGAGGGTGAAGAGTATCGATTTTTGGTGCTTGGGAGTGAAGTAATTGCGGTTGCGGGCCGACGTCCGCCCCAAGTGACTGGTGATGGAAAATCAACGGTTAAACAACAAATTGACCAAAAAAATAAGGATCCACGTCGAGGCGTTAAACATGACAAAGACCTGACATTAATTGACATTGACGAAGTTCGGCAGGCAAAGGGTGCGAAGTTCTTAAATACAGTCCTTCAAAAAGGCGTGGTCGCAAACGTTCTTGATGTTTCAAATCTTAGTAAGGGCGGTGAAGCTGTTGATTTTACCGATATCGCATCGCCTGCCCTAAAAAAGCTGGCCGTCAAGGCGGCAAAGCATTGTTTTCTTGGTCTGGCCGGTGTGGATATTATGACCAAAGACATTACTGCTGATTCAACAGAAAACAGTTTTGTTATAGAAGTTAATTTAACTCCTGGCATCAGGATGCATCAATTCCCAAGTGAAGGGAAACCAAGGGATGTTGCGTCAGTTATTTTTGATGCTATTGAGAAAACGTCTTGTCCAATCGGCAAACCACTAGTTGTCATCGGCAGGTCCGAGAAAGTCAATTTGTCGCAACTACCAGCTAGTAATGTTCCCGCCAAGATTGACACCGGGGCCGATTGGAGCAGTATCTGGGCGCATAAAGTAGTAATTAAAAACGGAAAATTAAATGTTACTTTCTTTGGTCCTGGGTCAAAACATTATACTGGCAAAGTCCACACGTTTTCGCCAAAAGAATATTCGATAACCCGAGTTTCCAATTCGTTCGGACACCGTGAAATTCGATATAAAGTGAAGTTAAAAATTGTCATCAAGGGCAGAGTTATCAATGGGAACTTTACACTCGCCAACAGAAAGACTAAACTATATCCAATCCTAATTGGCAGAAGTCTTATCAAGCACAAATTTCTAGTAGATGTAACCAAGGGCCGTCCGCTTCTGGCAGAAGAAAAAGCTCGCAAGGAAGCTCTAAAAGAAGAAATTATAAAAATCACTAATAATAAAAAGGCGAAAATATGAAAATTGCAATTTTATCAAAAGGTGCAGCAAACTATACTACAAAACGCCTGAAAGAGGTGGCAATAGAACGCGGTCACGACGTGCAGGTTATTAACTATGCAAAATGTTATATATCAGTTGAAAAGGAAAAATTAATTATTCGTTATAAGGGTATGTCCTTGGGACGGTTTGATGCTATTATCCCCAGGATTGCTCAAAGTTTGACTAAATACGGCACGGCCGTCGTCCGTCAGTTTGAAAGCCAGGGTTCATTTACGACAGCCAGTTCAATTGCAATCACTAGGTCGCGCGATAAGCTCCGTGCTTATCAGATTCTAGCCAAAGCCGGTGTTGCTATACCAAAGACCGTTTTCGCTCGTGAAACCGCAAACTTTGAAGATGTTGTGTCGTTAGCTGGTGGAACACCGTTGATTATTAAGGTAGCTCGTGGAACGCATGGCAATGGAGTTGTACTGGCAGAAACCCCTAAGGCAGCAAAAGCCGTAATGCAGGCATTTTATGTTGAAGGTGTAAACTTTTTGGTCCAAGAATTTGTTGAGGAATCAGCCGGTCAAGATATCAGGGCATTGGTTGTCGGCAGTCGAGTCGTTGCCAGTATTAAACGTCAAAGCCTTGACGATGATTTTCGAAGCAATACTCATCAGGGTGGGTATGGTCAAGTGGTGAAACTAACCGAGGATGAAACAAAGACAGCTGTCAAAGCCGCCAAAGCAATGGGCTTGCCTATTTGCGGAGTTGATATGATGCGCAGTGATCGGGGGCCGCTAGTCTTAGAGGTCAATTCATCGGCGAGCATCAAAACCCCTGAACTGATTACGAAACGCGATGTTGCAACCAGAGTAATCGAATATATTGAAAATAACGCCAAGCGCCGCAATAGAAAAGATAAAGTCGGCGCCTAAGACTAACGGTACTGCTATAATATGCTTATGATATTTCACAGGCATTCAATGTCAGGGAATCAAAGCACGACATTAATAATATCCGGTGTTGTTTTGGCGATAGGCGTTACATTCTTGTTGGTTTTTCTTCCTATGCTAACCAGACCTGAAGCCAATTTGTGGTTGGGCGATGGGATATTCAAAATTAACGTTGCACTAACCGGAGCTAGCAGAGAAAAAGGCTTATCTGGTAAAACCGAGCTTGATGCCGATCATGCTTTATTGATGGTATTCCCGAATGAATCCAAGTGGGGGGTTTGGATGAAGAAAATGAATTTTCCAATCGATGTGGTCTGGCTTGATAAAGGCAAAAAGGTTGTTAGTATTGTTAAAAACTTCTCGCCAGATGATACGATTACACGCTATCCAATATCGTCGGCGCTATATGTTGTCGAATTACCAGCTGGCACAGCCGATGCTAAGGTGATATCAACAGGGAAAGTGGCTATTTTCCAGATTGACGGAAAGGCAACAGATTAATATGACTATAATTATCATCTGTTTGGTTGTTGCAGTCTTGATTTTCGTTGCGACGTTTATTACCAAAAGAAGGTTTGGTTTGTTGGGACTGGCGCTTGCAGCCGGTTCGATATTAAGTGGTATTTGGGGGTATGATATTGGGTTGGAAGCTAGTGCATTTGGGGCTCCACATAATACTCTAACAACAGCAATTGTTTCTTGTTTAATTATACTATTCCCTGCAGGTATTTTACTTTTTCATGGCGATAAGTATAAATCCCTAGCTGGAAGGGTTATTGGGGCAGTGTTATTTACGCTTTTGGCGATTGCTTTTTTAATAGAACCCTTGTCACATGCAATTACACCGCAGGGCGTAGGGTCCGAGACTTTTCGCTGGCTGGTCAATAATAGAAATACAGTAATAGGAACGGGTTTGACGGTTGCAATTTTTGATTTGATTTTAACCAAACCAGCTTATTTTCACAGCAAGCATCACAAGAAGCATTAAGCATTGACAAACTACCTCTATTAATGGTACATTTTTATGAGTGTGCGGGACCATAGCTCAGCTGGTTAGAGCACCTGCCTTTTAAGCAGGGTGTCGTGAGTTCAAGTCTCACTGGTCCCTCCATATTAGTAAAATCAGCCTCTTTTGAGGCTTTTTTTGTATCTTCACCCCCGTAAATTATGCTGATTTCAGGTATATAAACTTTTTTATCTGGCAGTAACTGTATTCCGCTGGGAAATAACAACTGTTTACATATTTTCATAGTGGCCTTGTCTAGCTCCCACCATTTATCTTTTAAATTATCCATGAAATCGAACGCAAACCCTATAAATTCATCAAAATCTTTCTCGAAGTCCTGAGCCTCACTGGCTGTTTTTTCAGCTTCTGCTATTTTGAGCTTTATTATTTTTATTTCTTCCGTAATATCGTCAGTTAATTCGGGATTATCAGTTAGGCTATTAACTAATTTGCTTTTCTTGTCTTTCAAAATATTTACGTTGCCTAAAGCAATTCTGGATTTTTCAATAAGCACCTTCTCATATGAGCGCCAAACCTTGTGCGAATATTCTTTCAGTTTATCTTTTTGTTCCTGTGCCATAGTGAGAATAGACAATTCATCAGTTAAACCACAATGTAATGTTTCTTGTCTAACCCCTAGATTACAATCTCTGCATCGGTATCTTTTATACCTTTTATTACCTTGCTTTTGACCGTTATTCTGCCAATAGCCAACGAGTCTGGGGTATGGGTTCCCCGCCAAAATACATCTTGCGCATTCAGCTTCGTTAGATAGTGGGAAGTCAGGATGATTCCTATTTACAAGAAACCTTTTTCCTTTATTTTTTGCAAGTGCAACAAGTATTTCATGCTCTTCGGGAGTAATCATCGCTGTATGCAAACCTTCCTCGTTAACCACAGGCCAATCGCCAAGGAATACGACCCCACAATAGTAAGGTTCGCACATTAAATGTTTCCATCGAAACATATCAATAGTTCTGCCGCCCACTGCTTTAGGTCCATAATTCTTTGTACGTAATCCACGCTCAGTTGCTTTTTTAAGACCTTCACTAACGGTCAGTTCGCCCGCAATCATTTCCTTGAATGTTTTTTGCATTGCTGTCCAGTTCGGTTCATCGGGCTCGTGTAACCCTGGTGTTTCGGATTTCTTGTAGCCAGTGTGCGGGTTACTTGGGTAGTATCCTGCTCTAATCTTTGCCATCATTTTTTCTGGCGTTTTGCTAATTCTTTCGTTGTTACTTTGTTCTGCGCGATAAATATCAATTAGTTCGTCAAAAACCGCCCTGTCATTATCTGGGTCTACGTCTGGCTTATTGGCGTGTCGTAGTTGTACGCCAATATTTTTAAATTCCTGTTTCCACCAGTAGTATTCATTGATTGAACGCATAAAGCGGTCTACCTCATCAACAATTAGATATTTAACTGATTTGTATCTTTTGCAGTAGTCATGCATTTCAATCAAATCTTTGCGTTTAATATTTTTACCTTTACGACTTGACACCGCCAGCTTCCAAGTTTTTGCAATTTCTACATCCAGTATTTCCGCAGCTCGAATTATTCGCTCTTCTTGTGGTTCAAGGTTGCCGTCAAGTAATTGTCCCTTCGTCGAGACCCGACATAGCGCGATTGCTTTTTTATTATGCATTTTATTTACCCCCTTGTATTATATATGCTATATAACATATTACAAATCTTGCAAGTTGCTTGCTTGCCTTTTGATTAGTTCTTCTTTCCTTGCTCTTGCTTCGCGGATAAAACGAGAATGTTGAATGGTGTAGAATTCAACAAGAAACTCTCGAAAAAGTTTTTCGAATTTATCTGCTAAATGCGATTCTTCAATTGTTAGGTCACTTTTCATAATACTTAATCTCCTTTAATTATATTTACATTCTGTGATAATGTTTTTTCGATTTGTTGGTTAGTTGCTTGGCTCTGTTTGAGCTTTCTATATTGTTCGTATAAAAAATGTGCTAGCGTATTAAACGCATAGTCATAATCTTTTTTTGATATCTTTTTTGGGTCTTCATTGTCATGCAGCTGGGCATTATTAGGGATGTTGTTGTTTTGAATAAATCCAGCCGACATGATGGCCTCCTTTCTTAGGGCGCATTTAATAATACCGATACGCCAGCTATATTATTGTTATAATGGGGGTTCGCACACACAGGTCGCGAACCGTTAGAGTTATAATATACCTATTGATAAAAATTGCAATTTATTTGATAATAAACATTTATAATGAAAATTAATAAATGATATTTTTATTTATAATGAAAAATACCTCTCAAGGTGATGCCAAAAAAATGCATGTTTTGCAAGTAGAATTTACAACGCCATAAGCAATATTCTCTGCAAACTCTTTGTTATTTTTGAATCTATTATGTTGGTGGTGTGATTATGTTATTTGAAATGAACGAAAATAAATTGCTTTAAGGATGTTTCGGGATAGTTGGTAATATAAGTTCTTAATGCCTTGTTGGCAATTTTTAATACCTCACCATAAGGATAGCTGTATAGACCTGCTGATATTGCTGGGAATGCGATTGACTTAGCATTGTAATTACTTGCCAATACGAGTGACCGATAATAACAACTAAGTAAAATTTCTGGCTCCTTGCCCTTGTGATGTCCATAGATTGGGCCTACTGTATGAATAACGTATCTTGCTGGTAAGTTATATGCTTTTGTAATTTTTACTTTGCCGAAATTACAGCCACCAAGCTTTCTGCATTCGCTTTCAAGCTTTGGACCAGCTCTATTATGTATAGCACCACAAACGCCTAAGCCAGGTAATAGTTTTGTATTCGCGGCATTTACAATAATATCTACTTTTTGTTTTGTGATATCACCATAAATTTCCTTAAAGAAAGAAGCTTTACTACCTATACTCACATTAGTAATCATTCCGCATTGCATTGATAAAATCTAATTTGTAATATTGGCGTCTACCATGTTTTTTAGCAACTTCAGCAGAGCGAGCGTTTACTTTGTCTAGTATTGGTTTTGCTAATTTTTTAGCCTCTTCGCGGCTAATTTGACCTGATAGATATTTACGCTTTATGTCTGCGATATCAACTCTGTTTTTTACCGCTTGTTCTAGATTCGGCTTATTATACGGCTCCATATCGACAGTCTAATAGGAAAACAAGGTCAAAGCGATGCCTAAATTATACCCTCTGGCAAGTTCTGAGAGCGTTTACAGCCATTAATATTCCGAACTAATATGATGTAGGTTTACGGAGGGGGTAATTTTTGGAATAAGGCTTTACTTGTTAGTTATAACTTCGGAAAATGCGCCTTGATTTACCATCTCTATATTAAATATATAGTCAATATGGTCAAAGGCTTTTCGAAGAGGTTTCTTAGTCTTTAGCCAACCATGTCCATCAGTTATCCATATAAAGGTTGCTTGCCCTCGCAGTTCGTCTTGTAGTCCTTGGAAATCACTTGCAGTTTTGTTTAATTTTGAACCACCACCAGAAAAACAATTTACTTCAATTATAAATAACTTATCGTTTACCATTGCTGCAAAGTCGAATTTGCGCCCTTCCATACCTAGCAACTCAACGCCAAATTGTTTTTTTATCTCTGATGGAATTGCTTGAGGGATATAATTGAGCCCCATTCCATTGAGTAGGGCGTCGCACACATTTTCCATCGCTTCACCACCACGGTTCTTGCGACCATTACTGCTTAAACCAGCTTCTGTTCCAAGAACGTAATCAACAAGGTTGTGTATCCCGTCTTTCTGGAATATTCGAATTAGACCACTATTTCTGATGAATCTGATAGCGTTCTCGATTTCTTCATCATTAGGCTGTATATTGCCAAACTTAAACGCTTCTTCTGTAAGCATAGCACCATTAACTGTGACCACGTTATAATTACTTGATTTAGCGCCGTTGCGTACGATTAGTATAGGAACCATTTTCATAATTTCTGGATATTTGTTCACTAGATATCTGAACTCATTATCAAAATCTTCTTTACCTAGAAGATAGTTCATTATATTTAAAGTTGATTCAATTAATCTTGTGTTGCTAAACACTTTATTCCAATCAACGAAATACTCCCAATCTGCAACGCCTGGGCGCATTGTATTAATAAGATTTTCAAATATTTCATCGTCTGAATTAAGCTTCTTGTCCTTGTAATAATCTAGTTTCTTCATATTTATTTATTCCTCACTTTTTTCCATTGTATCTCGAAAGCGCCTAATAGTCATATCTAGATACGATTTTTCATTGTCAATTCCAATATATTTTCTACCTAATTTTGAAGCGACAATACAAGTCGTACCACTTCCATTGAAGGGGTCTAGTATGACATCTCCCTTATTAGTGCTCGCAAGAATAATTCGCTCAAGCAGTGCAATGGGTTTTTGAGTAGGGTGTCTCCCGCTTCTTTTTTCTTTTAGTCCTGGGGTTGGAATGCACCAGACGCTCCGCATTTGTTTATCTTGCTTCTTAAATACGTCATCTTCCCACTTACTGTATTTCATAGACTTATAGTTGAAAGTATGTTTGGATTTTTTATCTTTTGCTGCCCAAATTATAGTTTCGTGGCTTGCCGTAAAATAACGGCAACTAATATTCGGAGCTCCGTTCGGCTTAAACCAAGCAATGTCATTAAGAACTCTATATCCATTTGACTGCAGGGAGTGACCACATAAAAAAGCTGAGTGATAAGTTCCGCTTACCCAAATTGTTCCGTTAGGCTTTAGGGTTCTTCTGGCAGCTTTTATCCATTCATTATGAAATTTATAACCTGCGTCCGTGCCTTTTCCTACGTCCCACTCGGCTTTATTTACTGAGGCCATTTTGCCACTTTTTACAGTTATTCCTCCATTTGATAAATAATATGGCGGGTCTGCAAAAATCATATCGACCGATTCTGCTGGAAGTTTTTTCATTCGTTTTATCGCATCATCAAGAAATAGAGTTATGGGATTTGACTTATAATAAGTAGTTTTTGCCATATTAATAATTAGTTATGATTACTTCAAGAATTTTTCCGCGTTTTGAACCCGTGGCATTTATTGAGCGGGCAGCATAAATCTTATGAATGTTGAATTCTTTGTAAAGCTCATGTATTAATGGGGTATCGGAATTGCTTAGCATAACTTTGCATCCAATTTTTGACAGCCTCTTAAACTCATCACTTAATTTTTTCTGGTCTTCGGGCGTGAAACCGCCCGCTTGGTAGCTAGTAAAACTGGAGGTTAGAGTAAGTGGATGGTAAGGAGGGTCAAAATAGACGAAGTCCCCGATTTTAGCACCTCTAACGGCTTTCTCGTATGATGAATGGGTAATTGTGGTGCGTTTTAAATACGCCATTACATTTCTCAAATTGTCGGCATCGCAGATTTTAGGTTTGTCGTGTTTCCCAAAAGGTACATTAAACTCTCCCTTAGAGTTCTCGCGATACATTCCATTAAAACAGGTTTTATTAAGAAAAATAAGGAGAGCTGTTTTCTCAAATGAATCATTTTGTAGCGAGTTAAAGTCTGACCGCTTTTTTAAATAATACAGCTTTTTATCATCAAATGACTTTAACGAGTGGTATTCAGTTTCGATTTTTGATAACGCACCTATCAATAATTCAACATCTTTTTTAATATGCTTGTAAGCACTTATCAATACAAGGTTTAGGTCATTTATATGTGCAACTTCTGGGTGGATTGAAAAATAAACAGCTCCACCCCCAACAAAAGGTTCAAAGTATCTATCGTAAGACCTAGGATAATATTTTGATAATTCTGGAATAACACGAGCTTTGCCTCCAACCCATTTCAAAAAAGGTCGTGCTAAATTTGAACTATTGCTTCGAATTTTTTGCTTACTCATACCTTATCACCATTATATATTACTCAGCTCCAATCGTTATTGGAGATATATATGCAGAATTCGTTTGAGCTAATGCTTTATATAATTGCCCTATAAGAGGATAATAAGGTTCAACAACTAATAACACAAAACATTTTAGTTAATTAGGGGGTTTAATGAAGTTTGTATCATTCAGAATAAAAAACTTTCGTTCGATAATAGACTCAGGATGGTGTGAATTATCTCCAGACAACATCACGGGCTTTATTGGCCAAAACGAGTCGGGAAAAACGTCAGTTATTGAGGCTTTAAATGCCTTTTATGATGAAGAACTCAATCAAGATTTTTTAAGAAGCGACGGTACAATACCCTTGATTATCTGTTCCTTTGAGGTAAACGACGATGAATTTGAAGAATTATTTAATGGTTTAAATCTCCCAACTGGTTTAAGAGCTGAATTAAAATCAAACAATAGTAGAATTAACATACAAGCTACTTGGCCTAAGGCTGGTAAATGTGTCATATCTTTAGAACAAAAATGGATGATTGAATTATTTTCGTTTGCTGATAAGTCAGAACTTGCTAGATTGTCCGAAACTCCACCAGTGGCAGTCACGACAACACCGTCAGCCGCTTCTGCTTCCGTCGTAACAACCGTATCGGCTCCTTTGACTGTCGATACAGCAATAAATTTAGAGGTTCCTGAGGAGATAATGACCGAAAAACCAACAACGTCGAGTATATTTATCGAAGCACTCACAGAAGCTATGCCAGAATTTATTAAGTTTGAAGATGATTATTCCTTACTTCCAAATGAGATTGACATTGCAGACATTTCAGCTGAAAAAGGGAAGGTTCAAGGCCAGAATGGCGTGAGGAACCTTCTAACAGTGATTGGCATTAAACCAGAAGACTTGATTGGTAAGAGTTCGCGTATGGTGCAAAGTATGATAGACCGCTGCAATAAAAAGGTAACAGCAGATTTTCAAGAATTTTGGAGTCAAAAAATCGGCCCTAATAATAAGATTGATATTGAAATGGGATTAAAGTTTCATGACGCACTAGAGAACCCCGCTAAAGCTGGACAGCCATATCTTGAGTTTTGGGTAAAGGATGGGGATGAGCGATTATACCCCAAACAAAGGAGTAAGGGGGTTAGATGGTTCTTGTCGTTTTATCTACAGCTTAAAGCAAGTAAGAAGGAATCGTTAACGGGCCAGGTGTTATTAATAGATGAGCCAGGGGCAAGCCTACACGCCCGTGCTCAAGAGGATGTGCTTGGTGTGTTCGAAAGTATTAAGGATAAGATTCAAATTTTATACACGACACATTCACCTTATCTTATAAAACCAGAAAGTCTGTATCGGCTATTGGCTGTTCAGAGGGATAATGCCGAAGACAACAAAAGCGCAACAAAGATTTTGGATATGAACAGAATCGGTCAAGCAAGTAGCGATACGATGTTTCCCGTTTATACTATAATCGGTGTAGATTTGACTCATCAGGGGGTGGTTGAAAAAAAAGACAACATTTTGCTCGAAGAACCGAGCGCACATTATTATATGATGGCTTTTAATAAGTTAGTAAAAGGTACGCACGCTATGCATTTTATGCCAGCTACGGGTGTTACAAAACTCCCAACCTTAGTTAATTTATTTAAAGGTTGGGGGTTGGAGTTCGGTGTAGCGGTAGATGACGATAGTAGCGGCCGCAAAATTTACAATGAATTAAAAAAGACCTGGTACAGTGACGACGACGAAGAAGCAAGAAAGCACATCTATAAGATAAAAAATTGCAATGGTATCGAAGATATATTTTCAAAAACTGATTTTAAAAAATATATACTTAAAAATAACTCTGCCCCAGTGGTTAAGTCTAATACTGATTACCTAAAAACAATATCAGGAAAATCGGCAATATCTAAAATTGTACTTGCATATGATTTTTACAAAAGAGTATCGGAAGAAGAAATTAAACTATCCGACTTCAATTCGACGACACAAACCAATATCAAAAAACTAATGTCCGTTCTAGCGTCATTGCTATAGTTAGGGTGTCTCCGTTCAATTATATGAATTAATATGTTCTAAATTTGGCTTTCTAAAAATGCAATAATTTCATCTTGCTGACTTTTCGTAAGTTTGTCGGAAGCGCGAAGGATAAGTTTGTCGACTAGTTTATACGCTCCAGGGTCTGTGAGAGCACTGCCCTGAAAACCCTTAAGGTAATCTGCACGAGTTGCTGCATCCTTACTGGTACTATATACCTCAATACCACCACCTGCGTCTGCGCCCCAAGAATTTGGATTACTTTCGTCTACAGTGTAATCTGTTCGAGAATCAAAAAAAGCCGCACCAGCAACATAATATCCAGGCTTGCCTAGGGTTCCGTTTGGGTCATTCTTTTCGGTATATACTTTTGTTTCGGTAACGGTAGGGAATTTCGTTTTTGCAGCTGACATAATAGCGCCTAGGTCTAGTGACTTTGAACTTTTCGTTTCATTTTGATTATTCTGAGGGTCGCTACTTGCAACTACTACCGTCTTACTGTTTTTTGTTCCAAGATAATAGGCTCCAGCGCTACAAGTTGCTAATACCAATAAAGCTACTATTACTATTAATAATTTCTTTTTCATCGAATGCCCCTTCTTTTTAAGTTCTACTTACCTTATCCTCAATATATTATAAAGCCTATTTAAACAAAGGGCGAGCAAAAAAGTAAAACACGATGATGTACCTTTCCATGGAAAGTTTTGTAAACCACTAATCCCATTATTATTATTTATTTATTTATTATATAAATACTACTAGGAATATAGTGTTTTATGGCGACGGATACTATGCAGATTTTGCCTGTACCTGTTATCAAGCAGCTGTCTCCAGCGCATCAGTTCTTCAATATAAATATATAAACTACTCCCTTGGTAGACCTCCAAATTAAAACACCCATCCTTGTGATGGATGTTTTAATTTGGACGTATTTATAGGAACTTGAGTTCATGACTTTTATTTTGTAAAACAAAATAAAATAGTCGTGAGGTCGCGTAGTGCGGCGAAACGAAAAAGTATTTGCATTTTTTCATAATCAAACGTAGGAGGCTTTAGTCGATAATCATACTGTCATATTTAAGAAAAATTTAAGTATTTGTTATACTACCTTAATGAATTGGCGGGTTCTAAAACGAAAAATTCATATTTCTTGGTTAATAGCTATTTGTTGTATCGGAATTTTTATCGGCATATTTGTTGCAAACTATATTACTTATACGTTTATTTCATCAACCTCATGTTTATTAATTGCGATACTTTCAATTACAATTGCGATTTGGCGTAAGTATATATATTTAATTCCTTTTTTGATTGTCGGAAGTTTGTTATTTGGGTTATGGAGAGGCTCTATATCCCAAAATGAACTTTCCCAATATAAGCCTTTCTACAAAACACTTATATCTATAGACGGGACGATCAAAGACGATATCGACGTAGGAAACTCAAATCAAATAATTGTTAGGCTAAATAGTCTAGCAATAAACAATAAAAGAATGCCTGGAACTTTATATATTACGTCTGATGGCGATAATATAAAACGAGGCGATAAGCTGATATTGCACGGTAAGTTAGTCGAGGGTTTTGGTAATTTCCCAGGTGTTATATATAGGGCGAAAATTGATAAGATAATCCATCCGAAGCCTGGTGACATTGCCCGAGTTGTGCGCGATTGGTTTGCCGACGCAATAAGACGGTCTATCGGTGAGCCCGAGTCAAGTTTGGGTATCGGGTATCTGGTTGGGCAACGTCGATCGTTACCAATTGATTTATCCGAAGCCTTAAAGTTAGCGGGTTTGACCCATGTGGTTGTGGCAAGTGGGTATAATCTGACAATACTTGTGCGTCTAGCTAGACGATTATTCATAAGAGTATCAAAATATGCTTCTGCCTTGGCCGCGGTTGTTATGATTTTAGTTTTTATGGCTATAGCTGGTGCAAGCCCAAGTATGTCAAGGGCTGGTCTGATTGCGGGTCTAAGTTTAGCGGCATGGTACTATGGGCGTAAATTTCATCCGATTGTATTGCTGTCTGTTGCTATTGCCGTGACCGTAATAATCGAACCAAGTTATGCATGGGGAGATTTGGGATGGCAACTGTCGTTCGCGGCATTTGCTGGTGTAATGATTTTGGCGCCGCTAACCCAGAGGTTCTTTTTTGGTGATAAAAAACCTGGTACTGTTGCTCAGATTCTTGGGGAAACCGTGTCGGCACAAATTGTCACTGCGCCAATTATCATAACTTCTTTTGGCCAACTTTCGAATGTAGCAATTGTATCAAATCTGTTGGTTTTACCGCTCGTACCATTAGCCATGCTACTTACATTTATTGCTGGCTTAGGTAGTTTATTGGTGCCGACAATCGCTACGTTTATAGCGATGCCTGCAGCTTGGTTATTAGGCTATAGTGTCGGTGTTACCGAGTATCTTGCAAATCTACCCTGGGTCACCAGTGCCTTTAATCTCTCCTGGTGGGGTGTAATATTATGTTATTTAATAATCATTGGCGTTTGTGTATATATGTGGCGCGCAACAAAGTACAATTTACGCGAATCTAATCTAGTTGAGTGACCTGTTATAATAACAATATGTCTGGACATAGCAAATGGTCAACTATTAAACGCGAAAAGGGCGCCAAAGATGCTAAACGTGGTGCAGTTTTTACTAAGATTGGCAACATGATTGCAATTGCTGCACGTGCGGGAACAGATCCTAATATGAATTCAAATCTGGCAATGGCAATTGAAAAAGCCAAACAAGCCAATATGCCAGCCGCCAACATCCAACGTGCAGTCGATCGGGCCGCCGACAAAAACGCCGCAGTTTTAGAAGAAATTACTTATGAAGGAATCGGACCGGGCGGTATTGGTATTATTATTGAAACGGCGACCGACAATAAAAACCGAACTTTCCCAGAAGTCAGAAATGCGCTTACGAAAAACGGCGGACGCGTTGCCGATGTCGGTAGTGTGATGTTTCAATTTACTCGCAAGGGCGTGATTCAAGTTACCGAAACCAGCGAGGACGCACTATTGACTGTGTTGGATGCCGGCGCCGACGATGCTGTCGAAGAAGACGGCGAACTGGTCGTATATACGGAACTGAAAAACTTAGCCAAAGTCCGAAAGGAAATTATCGGGGCTGGGCTGACGGTTATCAGCGCTGAACTGCAATATGTGCCAAATGGGATGGTTGAAATTGATGATGCTGAAACTGCAGGCAAAGTTATTAAACAACTCGAAGCAATCGATGATTTAGACGACGTAGTAAATGTTCATAGTAACGCCGATATCACCGTCGATTTGTAGAAATAATAAAATAAACTTGTAATAAACTTAGAAATTGCCTACTATAAGGCAATGCGTAAGTATTATATTGGTGGGGCGCTGATAATCTCTGTATTATTTTCGGTGGCTGTTATGAGACCAGTCGGCGCAATCAGTCAAAACTTGGTTATCAGCCAGCTGCAACTGGGCAGCGCCGTATCAGCCAACAACGAATTCGTCGAGGTATACAACAATAGTAATTTTGATACGGAAATATCCAACTGGTGTCTGTATTACGCCAGTGCCAGTTCCGTGCAAATCGGCAGTAAAATGACGTGTTTTGCGCCGGAAAATGACAGTTTACACTTATATTTGCCGGGACGTGCGTTTTTGTATGTAATTTCAAATCAACTTTTTAGTTATCAACCAACTCTCGGAAGTGATTTCAAATTCTCGGCAACCTTGTCTGGGACTGCCGGCCATGTTCGTTTGGTTGATAGCGGGGGATTTGAAATCGATAAAATCGGGTGGGGATCAACCGCAGTCTCGGCCGAGGGCTTGAAACCGGCGAGTGTTCCGGCCATAGGCAAAGTATTAAATCGAAAAACTTTGTCGGTGAATACTTTACAAGACACCGACATTAATAGTGACGATATCGAGGCGACCCCGCCAAGGGCGGTTTATTCATACGGTTCAATCTATGAACAGCAGGATGTTTGCGCAAATCTGGTAGGAATTCAATTGTCGGTGCCAATCGGATATACGGTCGACGCTGCAAACAACTGTATTCCGCCGCCAGTCGATATATGCCCGAATCTGGACGGCCTACAGATTGCCGTGCCTGGTGATTATTGGTTGGACGAACATGGCAAGTGCCAAATTGATTCGTGTTTGAACTTGCCCGATATCCAACACAAACTACCCGACGGCATGAAGTACGGCAGTAATGGAAATTGTTATTTGGATTTGTTACCACTGACGATTACCGAAATGCTACCCAATGCAATCGGGACAGATACAGAAAACGAATTTATCGAATTATATAATCCGAATTTAACAGCTGTAAATTTATCAGAATATCAATTAATAGTTGGCACTAGTGAATATGAATTTTCACCTGATTCAATAATTAATCCGGATGAATATTTGTCATTTGGTAACGACGATATTAAATTCACATTAGTAAATACAACCGGCAATGTAAAACTGGTTAGTTCAGACGACCAATTGATTGACCAAGCGCCACAGTATACAAATCCGGGCGAGGGAATGGCGTGGGCGCTGATTGATGGGATTTGGCAATATACCAATCAACCGACGCCAGGCGGGCAAAACCAAACATCATTAATTGAACCCGAGCCGGCTGACGAAATATCGAACAGCTTGGCGCCATGTGCTGCCAATCAATATCGAAATCCGGAAACAAATCACTGCAAACTTATCGCATCGTCGGTTTCAGTCCTTGCCCCCTGTAAAGACGGACAATATCGCAGCGAAGAAACGAACCGCTGTCGCAGTATTGCTTCGGATGTGAGTAAATTAATACCATGCGCCGAAGGTCAAGAACGCAATCCTGTTACAAATCGCTGTCGATCAACATCAGCAGTCTTAGGAGTAAAAAATTTAACACCCTGCAAAGCCGGTCAAGAACGAAACCCGGAAACGAATCGTTGTCGAAACGTCGTAGGCACAATTCCTACGGCTGGTTATGCACCAGAACAAGCAAATGAGTCTTCAAATAATTCCATATTAATGTGGTCGTTAATTTCTGTTGGTGCTATTGCGATTTTTTATGGTATTTGGGAATGGCGTCAAGAAATTGTAAACCTATTTAATAAAGTCAGATTTGGATTCCATAATAAATAAGTCAAGCGTTCGGTTATAATAAAAGTATGAGAATAATTGGAATCGATCCGGGAACCGGAATACTGGGGTTTGGTGTGATTGATGTTATTAAAGGCAAGATGACACTTGTTGATGCTGGTGTAGTTAAAACCCCGGCCCATACGCCGCTAGACGAACGTCTAGAGGATATCTTTGATTCATTAACCGATATTATTTCTGAGACAAAACCAGATTCAATGTCGATTGAAAAATTATTCTTTGCGCAAAATGTGACGACCGCCATGAGCGTATCGCATGCTAGGGGAGTTGCGATGTTAGCCGGACGAAAAGCCGGGTTGCCGATTGCTGAATACACTCCACTTCAAATTAAACAAACCGTTACGGGATACGGTAAAGCCGAAAAAAAGCAAGTACAAGAAATGGTTCGTATCCAACTGGGACTTTCCGAAATACCAAAACCTGACGACTGTGCTGACGCTTTGGCGACGGCGATTACTTATTATCTGATGACTCGGGTATAATGAATATTAGTATTGAGAGGATAAAATGATTGCACACGTTTCTGGGGTAATAGTAGAGAAATTCGGGTCGTCAGTTATTGTTGATGTCCATGGAATTGGCTATGAGATACAGCTTGCGACTGGCGATTTTGATAACACGGAGGTTGAATCCAGCGCCAAATTTTATACATACCATCACATCCGCGAACAATCTCAGGAACTATTTGGTTTTTCTAGTTTAATTGCAAAGAAATTATTTGAACTTTTGATTACTGTCCAGGGCGTAGGGCCGAAAGCAGCCTTAGCGATATTATCATTGGGTAGCACGGAATCAGTCCGTAATGCGATTGCAAACAGTGACGCGATATATATTACACGCGCGTCAGGCATTGGTAAAAAAACAGCTGAACGGGTCGTCGTTGATTTATCAGACAAAGTCGGCCATGCGATTCGATCAGACGTTGATATTGTTGGCATCTCAGGCTATATTCCTGGTAATGACGAGGCTTTAGAAGCATTGATGGCATTAGGCTATAATCTTAGTGATGCTACGAAAGCCCTTGAGGGTGTATCGACCGAGATTTCAACTTCGGACCGCGTAACGCAAGCGTTGAGGACTAAAATATAATGGCAATCGAACGAATAACCGACGCCAGTGTACATCCAGATGATATTGACGAGCAAAAAATCGAAGTAACTTTACGACCAAAATCCTTTAAAGAATACATCGGTCAAGACAGACTGAAAAGCAACCTGAAGTTATCAATTGATGCAGCCAAAAAACGCAAAGAGCCAATCGACCACGTTTTATTATATGGCCCTCCGGGACTTGGAAAAACCACAATGGCGACAGTTATCGCCAATGAAATGGGCGCCAATATTCGCGTTACGGCTGGGTCTGCAATTGAACGTGCTGGTGATTTGGCTAGTATTTTGACGAACTTATCTGACGGCGATGTGTTATTTATCGACGAAATTCACAGATTGGGTAGGGCAGTTGAAGAAGTTTTATACAGTGCAATGGAAGATTACAAGTTGGATATTATGATTGGCAAAGGTCCAGGTGCTCGCAGTGTTAGGTTGGACTTACCAAAATTTACTGTTATCGGAGCGACAACCCGCACTGGCGCGCTTACTGCACCCCTGCGCGATCGTTTCGGTATTATTCATAGACTCAATTTTTATTCTACTGATGAAATTTCAAAAATTATAGAACGTGCCGCTAAAATTTTAGAAAGTAAAATTAGTCCCGAGGCAGCCAAATTATTATCACTTCGGGCTAGGTTGACTCCACGTATTGCCAATCGGTTACTAAAACGAGTTCGTGACTATGCTGATGTGAATGGTGATGGAATTATTGATGTCAGCACGGCTGAAAAAGCCCTAAACCTTTTAGAGGTTGATGAACTTGGATTAGATCCAGGCGACAGGAACTTACTTATCAGCATTATTGATAATTACGGTAATAATCCAGTGGGGTTAAATACGATTTCAGCACTTACCGGTGATGAAGCTACGACAATCGAAGATTTCTACGAACCATATTTATTGCAAATCGGATTTATCGAGCGAACACCGCGCGGACGCCGGGTAACGCCAAAAGCCTTTAAGCACGTTGGCAAGAATCATGATGCAAGTACAACTCAACAAAAACTTGTTTAACTATTTATTTCGACTATTTTTTACGTAATCAACTTCGTTTGTAAGTGTAGCTTTTAATATGTAACTTTTGCATTTACTGTCCGTACAGTTGGTAGGTGAGTATGTATAGGCGCTACCGGCCGTTCCCAATTTCACGCCACTTGGGTCCTTGAATAGTGCCGGGTCAACAGACGCTAAATTTTCAGTGCCAATTGTCTGTGGGTAATATTTATTTGCTGGGTAAAACACTTCTTCTAAACTGTAATACATTGCGTTGATAGCTGTCTTTTCGGAATTATCCCGAGCAATGACTGCCATATTATTTTTTTGGACAAAAAATATAATTCCAGCCACGCCCAGCACGACTATGATGAGTATTAATTCAACAACGGTGAATCCACCAGACCTTTTTTTCATTCTGGTTATATTATAGCAAATTAATAGCAAAATTTCCTCAGCCACAGTATAATAATAGATAGATAAAAGAGAGGGAGTATATGACAGCAAAAAAAACAGAAAAGGCAGAGTTGGGCGTTAAACCCACGGCAGTTGAGGGAAAATTAAAAGCCCTAGGCTTGGCGCAGGAACAAATTAACAAACAGTTCGGTGATGGTGCAATTCGCCGATTGGGCGATACTAAAACTGTCGATATTGAACTATTCGGCAGTGGTTCGTTGTCACTTGATTTGGCGCTTGGAGGCGGATATCCAAAAGGCCGAATTCTTGAAATTTACGGACCGGAATCATCCGGAAAAACTACCTTGGCACTTCATGCTATTGCTGAAGTCCAGAAAAAGGGTGGTACGGCGGCATTTATTGATGCCGAGCACGCGCTTGATCCTGCCTATGCCCGTAAATTGGGTGTAGACACTGATAATCTATTAGTTTCTCAGCCGGATAATGGTGAACAAGCACTTGAAATTGCTGAAACCCTGGTTCGTTCCAACGCGGTTGACATCGTTGTGGTTGACTCGGTTGCAGCACTTGTCCCGCAAGCTGAAATTGATGGCGACATGGGTGATAGCCATATGGGGCTTCAAGCCAGACTCATGAGCCAAGCTTTGCGAAAATTAACCGGGATTATCAGTAAAAGTCGAACGACTGTCTTATTTATCAATCAGATCCGTATGAAGATTGGCGTTATGTTTGGGAATCCGGAAACTACAACCGGTGGTAATGCTTTAAAGTTCTATACTTCAGTTCGGCTTGATATCAGACGAACTGGGCAAATAAAATCTGGCGAAGACATCGTAGGGAATCGAACAAAAGTTAAGGTAGTCAAGAACAAAATTGCTCCGCCGTTTCGTATTGCTGAATTCGATATCATGTATAACGAGGGTATTAGCAGGGAAGGCGACGTACTTGACTTGGCTGCTCTACATGAAATAGTTGGTAAATCCGGGGCCTGGTTTGACTATAAAGATTCTAAAATCGGTCAAGGACGGGAAGCGACAAAACAATACTTGAGAGAAAATCCAAAAGTATTAGCTGAAATCGAAGAAAAAGTCCGTGCAAAAGTGGCCGAGGATGCCGTGTAAAAATGAATAGAGCTATCATTTTACATGGGATGCCATCGAAAAATGAGTATTATGATTCGAACAGAGCAAATAGCCAAAGCAATTCGCACTGGATCCCGTGGTTACAGCAGCAGCTATGTCAGCACGATATATTAACTCAGACCCCAGAGATGCCTTCGCCTTTCGCGCCTGATTATATTGCATGGAAAAAAGAATTCGAAAAACTTTGCATTGATGAAGATACGATACTTGTTGGGCATAGCTGTGGGGGTGGTTTTATAATTCGTTGGCTTAGTGAAAGCCCCGAAAACAGAGTTAAGAAGGTTATTCTAATTGCTCCGTGGTTTGACGTTGAGGGCGAATATCCAAATATGTTTAATTTTTCATTTCGGCAAGATATTTCTTTGCAAGCAAAAAAAGGAATAGATGTTTTATATTCAACTAATGATCAAAAAACCGTACAACTATCTATAGAAAAATTACACAAATTGGTCAATGACATAAATTACCATGAATTTATTAACTACGGTCATTTTACATTTGGTAGTATGAAGACGCAGGAATTCCCCGAGCTATTACAAATTTGTCTAAATTAATAATATGAAAATTACATCAATTACCACTCAAAAACGCGACAAAAATCGGGTTAATATTTTGGTTGATGGTAAATATCGGTTCAGTTTAGGTTCGTATCAATTAATTGAACTTGGTGTTAAGGTCGGGCGTGAATACGACGAAGAAGAACTAATTGCATTAGAACAGGAAAGCCAATTTGGGAAAATTTATGGTCGAGCATTAGAATATTGTTTAATGCGTCCGCATAGTGTACGCGAAGTGCAGCAGTATTTATATAAGAAAACCAAACCGAGGCGTGATAAAACCGGAGAACTTCGGTCGGGTACAGCACCTGAAATAACTGCTCGCGTATTCGAACGTTTAATCGAAAAGGGCTATGTAGACGATAATAAATTTGCTCGTTTTTGGGTCGAAAACAGATTTGTTAGCAAGGGAATTAGCAAACGTAAATTACGCTCTGAACTAATAACTAAGGGTATTAACAGTACGATTATTAACCAGATACTAAGCGAAACCGAGCGAAACGATGCTGATGAAATAAAAAAAATAATTTTGAAAAAACAATCACACTATCCTGACCACAAAAAACTTACAGCATATTTGGCTCGTCAAGGATTTAACTATGATGAAATCAAGCGGGCAATTAACGATTTATAATTAGTTAAGGTTGGGAATATCTGCATTGCTGTTATCAGGCTGTGGTGCAGGTTGTCGAAATGGATTCATGTAAGATAATTTTTTAGCATCTGTAATTGGTTCGAGTTTTTCAGCAATTGATTTGACTATTATGTTGTCGTTATTAATTTCTACAATTTGAGTCCGATGGATTAATCGTTCTGTTTCAGAAAGGCTTTTTATAATTCCATGGCTGACATTTAGTTGTTCGATAATAAAACTACCAACTTCCAGGCTGTAATCGCTAACTTTGCCTAGTTTACGTTTGGACTCGTCAATAACACTAAGTCCCAACAGTTTAAAACCAAGTTTATATATATTTTCAATAGCTATAACATCATGTAACCCGACAAATTCGTCATTACTGTCAATAATCATACCAACATCACTTAATTCTCGGATGTCTGAGATCAGGATAAAAGAAGGTTTATCGGTCAGAAGCGATCCATCAACTTCGTAAGCAATAACCCTCAGATTACTTGGGTCTATCACAGGAGTTTTTGCAACGGCCAATTGAGTACCTGTTTGAAGGCCCATGATTGGGGTGCCGATTAATCGCGATCCAAGTATTAACATAACCTTAGTATATGCGTTTTTTGTCCCATAGCCAACTATTCTGAAAAAGGACTTGCTCTGCCTGTCGGTGCGGTTTTGTAAGAAGTGTTTATTGCACTTGTTTGAAGAGTATCCAAACGACTCATTGTTGAAGTGTCAAATATTGTCGAACTATCACCGGTTTTCGAACCATTCGAGTAAGGTCTATTTAATATATCTGAAAGAAATAACACCGATGCCATTAGCCCGATTGATACTATAACCACAAATATTACGAAATTGTATCTGATAATCAAATTTATGAATAATTTTAGAGGATTGTTTAATGAATTGTTTTTCATAATTTACTCCGTATAAACCTCAATAATCATTGGCTTTATCGACACTAATCCATTTTGTCCTGAAACACTATCCAGACTTATACCCGTAAGCTTCATTTTGGGAATGTTTGATTCTATCGCATTGATAAATTCATAGAGTTTTGCGTAGGCAATCGGACTACTGAGTGAAATTGTGATATATTGTGGTACTACTCCAGTGATAGGTGCGTCTGTTGTCATAAATGAAGGTTTTTGAGAAAGTCCGAAATCCGTAATCGTAATTCCAGTATCTGTTGCATATTTGTTTAGGTCCTGACGTATGATATTTATAAAAGTTTGGCCAGACGCTATCAAACCGGTCGCCTTAACTGATGCCGACCTGTGGGCATTGATATCTTCTTGTAAGTTGATAATTTCAGTTTGGCTAAGGTTACCGGAAACTGATGTATAACTTTTTGTTTTTGTATCAGTTGCGTTATCAGATATCCAGTTGCTGGCGAAAAGGAATCCCCCAACTATCGCTACAATCAGCAATATGACACAAACTAAAAGTAATGTGCGCAAGGTTGATGCATTGAACTTATTTTTTTTCATTAGGCAGCACCCTTATTAATCGTAAAGCTGATATTTAAGGTAAATGGGTATTTTGACGTAGGGTCCTGGCCTGTTTTTGTTGATTCAAGTTTGTAGTTCGAAAAAAACTGTGGGTTGCTAAAACCTGTTTGTAGTGCCGAGGAAAGGTCAGCCTTGGTCGCCAAAACAGACAGGCTGGTGTTAGTGCCAAACGACCCGTCATTGATTGATAATGTATCTAGTTTTGTACCTGCCGGTAAAGCATTTGAAATAGCCAAGAGAACTTTGCTATATGATACCTGCTGGTCAAGAATGCTTTTGGCATTCGCGAGGTTAGTCTTAACGGTGGCCGCATCACTTTGAACTTTGCTGGAAGATGTATTTTTTACTATTGTATTTGTGAATGAAAAAGGATTATTAATAAATAGATAAGCAGTCAAACATGCCATGGCTAAAAACCCCGCGGCAATTCCCAAAAAGATAACATATCTAAACAATATTACATTAACTCGAGCTGCCTGAATCTGTCTCTTTGTTTCATAAGGCAATAAATTTATCATCCCCAAATACTCCTCGGGTTTATACTGGATAATCCGGCTACGGTAATATACCTAGGGCGGAATTGTCTGGCGGGTTCGGGTAGTTTTCCAAAATCAAGTTTTTGCCACGGACTAGCAACACGTGCCGGCATAATTAGCTCGTTTGTAAAATACTCGCCAATCCCCGGCATATTGCTGCCGCTACCTACAACCAATAACTGTTCAAGTTTGCGGTCGTCCCTAACGCGTTCGTTGTAATAACGCATTACTTTTCGTGTTTCAACAACCATTCGTTTCAGACTAGGTTCGATTGCATTTTTTATCTTTTCTTGACGAGGTCCAGCACTAAGCCCGTTTAACACCTTTAATTGATGAGCATTTTCTAGAGTAACGGCAAGTTTTTTGGCGATATCTAGCGTAAGAGTATTACCACCGATTGTAATACCACCGGTAACCCGAATCTTTCCACTATCAAGAACTGCTATATCGGTAGTGGCGGGTCCAACATCAACAATGACGCTGGGGAGTTGCCCATCCTCGGTTTGGGTTAGTAATCTGGCAACAGCACTCATCCCGGGCTCGACGATACTGACAGACAGCCCAGCGCTTTCTGCGGCAGCGATACATTTGTCGACAATTATCCTTGGAACAGCGCTCATAAGAACGGTTATTTCCTTTTTATTACGCTCTATTACCTGGTAGTCTATGTAAAGCATATTGGCTGGTACGGGAACGTATTGGTCAACCTCAAGTTCAACGGCATCCTTGAGTTTTTTAGCAACACTGATTGGTAGGCTAAATGTTCTAGTATAGGTTCTGTCTGTAGGAACACTGATAGCAGCATGGTTACTAGGTAGTGAGCCGACTAACTTTTCTTTGACAAGTGACTGAATATTGTCAGCTAGGTATGTACTATTTCCTTCGAAAGATTCCTTAACCTTGTTTGGTTCTAGGTCGATCGAACCGTAACCCTGCACAAGCCAACGCTTAATATCCACGGCCATAACTTTTACACCAGTATTACTGATATCAAGGCCAATAATCGGTTTGTCTGTGTAAAATAGTTTTGTCATATGCCCACTAGTGAATTCTAATGACAATTATAGCATGAGGGTTTTAGGGTGTATATGTTGTCATGTGGGCTTACTTGATATTTTGTGAAAGGCTAGCGATAGGTAACATAACGCTTATGGCGATTAAGCCTACCATAGAACCCATAATAATAATCATCAAAGGTTCAATAATCGAACTAATACTTGAAATCGCAGTATCGACTTCTTCTTCGAAAAAATCAGCTACCTTAACGAGAACCTTATCTGTCTGTCCAGTTTCTTCACCGACCAAAAGCATCTGTGAAATAATTGATGGGAACAAAGGGTTTGCTTCAATAACAGACGACAAAGTTTTACCGTTTTTTACTTGAATTTCCGCTTCAACTAAAGCCTCTTCGTAAACGGAATTACCGACGGCCCTCGATGTTACAGTTAATGCCTCTAAAACAGCGACTCCGGCCTCTATTAGTGCCGAGAAGGTTCGAGAAAAGTGGGCAACAGCGATCTTTGAAACAATTTTTTTAATAATAGGTGTTCGAAGTTTCAAGTAGTCATACTGGTATCTTCCTTTTTTCGTATGTATGTATCTTATAACTCCAAATACAACAAGACCAATGGCAGTAAGGACTATATACCAATATGAAATTATGAATGCACTGATGCCAAGCATAACTTGAGTAATCATTGGGAGTTGAGCGTCTGCTCCACCAAGGTCTTTTAAGACTTTGCCAATTTGGGGTATGATAAATATCATTAGTCCGAAAAATGATAACACCGTAATACTCACCAATACTAATGGGTAAGCCATTGAACCTTTGATTTTTTTACGCATAGACGCGCTTTTTTCCTGTTGAGTTGCTAGGCGTTTTAAAATGTCGTCTAAAATACCAGCTGCCTCACCTGCACGAACCATGTTGACATATATGTCATCAAAGTTATCGGGGTATTTAGCCAAGGCATCACCAAAAGTTGAACCGGCTTCAACGTCTTTGATTACACCAAGTAATATTTCTCGAAGCAATGGGCTGTCGGCGACGTGGTCCGACAAAGCTGTTAGGGCGCGCAAAAGCGGGACTCCGGCACTTACCATAGCGCTTAATTGGCGAGTAAACATTACTAACTGGTCTGACTTAACCTTTTTTTTGGCTAAGAATTGTTTTTTCCCGACACCTGTAGTTTTTGCTTTGGTTTCGGTAATACTAACCGGTCTAAGACCTTGTTTTGTCAATGCATTGATAGCGCTGGCGCGGTCTAATTGGTCGACGTTACCGTTAATTGTTGCACCCGCATCATTGACCGCAATATAGGAAAAAATCGTCATACTAATTCTTTGGTCACCCTTATTATTTCATCAACAGTGGTTTCACCACGTAAAGCTTTTATTAGTCCGTCAATTTGCATAGTTAACATGCCTTCCGAAATTGCCTGATCGCGTAGTTGGTTGCTAGTGGCATTGGATACGATCAATTTTTGTTCGGCGACAGAGTTGGTTAGAACCTCATAAATACCAACGCGACCCCTGAACCCACCCTGAGCACCATCGGCATTGTCTTTCAGATCGGCTCGCCATAAATTAATGATACCATGCTCATCTGTGCCAAGCGGTGTATCTCCACCAACACCTTCAGACGCTGCATTTTTTTCAAGTTCATGGATAATGCTGAAATCTTGTCCGGGTTTCAAATTGAACATCTTTACAATCATAGCGGCTTCGGCTTCAGTTGGCTTATAGCTTTGTCTGGTCTCGTGACGGATTCGACGAACAAGCCTTTGCCCAACAACAACCCTTACGGTGCTGGCAATCAAGAAAGGCTCGATTCCCATATCCAACAGACGTGGTAAACAGGTTGCAGCATCGTTGGTGTGTAAGGTGGTAAATACCAAATGTCCGGTTAAGGCTGCCTGAACGCCTAAGTCTGCAGTTTCGCTGTCCCTGATTTCACCAATCATAATAATGTTAGGGTCTTGCCGAAGCAGTGACCTTAAGCCATTTGCGAATGTCATTCCGGCTTTATCATTTGTCTGAGTCTGATTGACCCCTGGTATTTTATATTCTACTGGGTCTTCAACGGTTGAGATGTTAACCATAGGGGTGTTTAAAATTGTCAAAATACTAAACAAGCTGGTGGACTTACCGCTTCCGGTCGGTCCGGTAATCAATATCATGCCGTTTGCCTCAGTTAGGGCCGCATTTATGGATTTAAGCGGCTGCCCCCAATAACCCAGCGACTCTAAAGAAACCGCCTGATTTGATTCGTCCAAAATACGCATAACGATCTTTTCACCGTCAGAAACAGGTAGTGAACTAACGCGCAAGGCGTATTGTTTACCACCGACTTTGATTTTGAAACGACCATCCTGAGGCACACGGCGTTCGTCAATCTTAAGATTGCTTAAAATTTTGATACGACTAATCAGTGCCATTTGCACGTTATGAGGTAGTCGGTTGACTTCTTTTAGAACACCGTCAATCCTATACCGAATTTGGACGAATCCTTCGCGAGGTTCGATGTGAACATCACTGGCGTGAGAACGTATGGCTGATTCAAGAAGCAAGTTAATTGTTTGGGCGATAGGTGAGTCTTCGGCGATATCTTGCTGAGCAACGGTTTCGTTATCGGTCTCATCAGCTCTTTGGATATCAATGACCTCCTCTAATTCTTGGCTGACGTCGCCTCGGTACAATTCCAACATGGAAAGGATATTGCTGTGAGGGGCGATATAGATTTGTGTATTGGTGCCTATTTCTTTTTCAATAAAATTGACCGCCTGGACATCATCAGGGTCATCCATCGCCAAGTGATTAGTGCCATCTTCATCAACCTTGAAGAGAACTGCATTGTATTGGCGAGCAATACGCTCTGGGATTTTTGTCAAAACGTCAAAAGGGATATCGTTTGAAACAAGCTCGATATACGGAATCTGAGTATAATCAGAGAATGCTTTGGCAAGCGTCTTGTCGTCAATGATTTCGTTTTGGGTTGCTACATCTTGTAGCGAACGCTTTGAACGAGACCCCTCTTCGATTAGGGAATTGACTTGCTCCTCAGTAGCCACACCACTGCGTACGAGCAACTTTTTCATTGTGACGTCTGGAATACGCATACTGCTTGTGCCTATTGTAATCGACAGATTGAAAAAACGCCAGTATCAGATGGTATAATATCTGTAATGGTTATAGAGGTAAAAAACGAGGACGAAACAAAATCCCTTGGATATTCAATTGGACTAGTCTTAAGAGGTGGCGAAGTTATTGAAATGATCGGAGATGTCGGTACGGGTAAAACAACGCTTGTAAAGGGGATTGCTGTTGGTTTAGGTATAGACGAATATATCCAAAGCCCCAGTTTCACAATAAATCGTGTTTATGAGGGGCGCGATGATATTAAATTGTCACATTACGATTTTTATCGTTTAGAAAATGCCGGGATAATGGCTGATGAAATTGGTGAAGAAATTACCGATTCGAATATTGTTACGATTATCGAATGGGCTGGAGTTGTCGAAGGTGTTTTGCCGGTTGACCGCTTGTCAATTCTAATTACTTCTCCGTCGGAAACCGCCAGAAAGTTTGAAATCACTTCGGGCGGTGATACTAGTCATAAATTGGAAGGAAAAATAAATTGATGATAATTTTGTTGGATTCAAGTACTGCACTTTGTAAAATAACATTAGTAGATAGGGAATGGCATCAGGATTACAGTTGGGAATCTGACAGAACTTTGGCAAAATGGCTATTA
Source organism: bacterium (assembly GCA_043724245.1). Lineage (GTDB taxonomy): Bacteria > Patescibacteriota > Saccharimonadia > Saccharimonadales > Saccharimonadaceae > UBA1547. The sequence goes on along the minus strand of JAYSMZ010000005.1, from coordinate 34,726 downwards.
GGTTATCTGGATAAAATCCTAAAAGAGCACAAAAAAACTTGGGCTGATATTTCGGCCATAGGCGTACTGCAAGGTCCGGGCAGTTTTACGGGTATACGTATCGGATTAACAGTCATGAATACGATTGCAGATAGTCAAAAAATCCCTATTGTCGGAGCCCGGGGCGATAATTGGCAAGATGAGGCTATGAAAAAAATAAATTCAGGCATAAACGAACAAATAGTTTTACCGTTTTACGATCGCGGTGCAAATATTACAATTCCAAGAAAATAGCTTGCGCATAGTGTATAAAAAAGGCTACTATATATATAGTCCATTTGGGACATCCGAATATTTTATTGAAATCGACGCCACTGGCTGATTGACTATTAACTACAAGCATCTCTTATACATGTATTGAACATCATGGGCTTGGGGCGAGGAAAGGAACAACTATGTTAGAGGTAATTATTGCCGTAATCGCGGTGCTTGCTGGTGTTGGCGGTACTGTCGCCTACGAAAAAAATCGTCAAGCAGGCGCAAAGACCAATATTGACAAAGATTTGGCAGCAGCCAAGGCTAAAGCGGCCGATATTCTACTAAAAGCCAAAGACGAAGCGCTGGGACTGGAAAATGAGCGTCGCAAAGACCTCAAAAAGACCGAGGAAAGGCTGTCCGAACGCGAATCTTCAATTGTAAAAAAGATTGACGAATTAGATAAACGCAGTGAAAAACTACGCGCCGAGGAACGAAACGTTGAAGACTTGAAAGACGAGATTCGTGAAATCCGCACCAAACAGCAAGATAAACTTGAAAAAGTTGCTAAACTAACCAAAGTCGATGCCGCTGAAAAATTAATGCAAATGACCGAACGCGACATTAAACAAGATCTGGTCGGTTTAGTCAATAAATTACAAAATGACGCCAAAGAAGAGGCCGAAGAGGTCGCTCAGACAATCCTTGTGACCGCCATGGAACGCATGTCATCAGAAGTTACAGCCGAACGTACTGTCACAGCAATTAAACTGCCCGATGAAGAAATGAAGGGGAGAATTATTGGTAAAGAAGGCCGAAACATTCAAGCCTTCCAGCGTGCTACAGGTGTCGATATTCTGGTTGATGATACGCCGGGAATGATTATCCTAAGTTCATTTGATCCTGTTAGACGTCAAGTTGCCAGAATGAGTTTGGAACTATTGATGAAAGATGGTCGTATTCACCCGGGGCGCATCGAAGAAGTTGTTGCCAAAGCTGAAACAGAAATTAACAAAGAAGTAAATCGAGCCGGCGAAGATGCCGCCCGCGAAGTTGGTGTCGTCGGTATTCCTAAAGAAATGCTGAGACTGCTGGGTGAACTGAAATTTCGCACAAGCTATGGCCAAAACGTATTACTCCACAGCGTTGAAATGGCACAGCTATCAGGACTTATCGCCGAGGAAATCGGTGCAGACGTTCGAATCACTAAAACTGCAACTTTACTGCATGATACCGGCAAATCTATCACTCACAAAATGGAAGGCAAACACCACCATCTGGCAGCCGAACTGGCACGTAAATATGGTATGAGTGAAGATATTGCCCACGCAATTGAAGCACATCATGATGATGTCGAAGCTACAACACCAGAAGCACTGATAGTTCGCGTTTGCGACTCGCTATCGACAGCTCGTCCAGGTGCACGTAACGTTAGCAGCGAAAACTTTGCTGAACGTATGCGAGACCTTGAAAACATCGCAACCGGATTCAAAGGAATTGACAAAGCCTACGCAATCAGCGCCGGTCGTGAAGTCCGAATTATCGTCAGTCCAAAAGACGTCGATGATTTAAGTGCGATTAAATTAGCTCGTGATATTGCCGTCAAAATCGAGAGCACCATGCAATATCCTGGCACGATTAAGGTCAATGTCATCCGTGAAACCCGCGCCATAGAATTCGCAAAATAAAAACCTATTCCCCAAAATAAAAGAAGAAAAAGGTCCGTCCTTCCTGTGGATAAAAAGGACGGACCTCTTCACGGGTCTTGGATTTTTCCCGCTGTGGAAATTATATAAAAAATCAAACCTAAAAATTGCATAAACAAACATGAACATATGCATTTTTCAACCCTTGATTTATAATGGCTGTATGTCAAACGTAATCATTATCAAAGATTTTAAAAAATACTTCGGTAAACTTCATGCCGTCGATGGGATTGATTTGACAGTGGAAAAAGGTGAAATACTGGGATTTTTGGGTCCAAATGGCTCTGGTAAAAGCACTACTATTAGATGTTTGATGGGATTCAATAAGCTGACTGACGGGAAAATAACGGTATTCGGCCATGATATGTCAAATGATTCAACAAACGCAAAGCGTCACATAGGATATCTACCCGGTAATGTAAAGTTGTATGATAACTGGACCGGTTGGGACCATATTCGTTTTTTCGAAGGAGTTCGTGGAAAATCGAAAAACTTAGATGACTTAATCGAGCGTTTTGATTTTAACCCAAATGCAAAATTCAGGCATCTTTCTTCAGGTAACAAACAAAAACTTGGATTGATTTTAGCACTAATGAACGAACCAAAATTACTAGTAATGGACGAGCCTACTGTTGGTTTGGATCCTTTATTGCAAAACGAAATCTATAAAGTTCTATTAGAAATGCGTGACCAAGGAACAACTATTTTTATTTCGTCGCATAACTTGCCGGAAGTAGAAAAACTATGCGATAGGGCGGCTATTATTAAGGCGGGTAAGCTGGTTGCAGTTGAAGGCATCAAAACCCTGGGTGAAAAAAAGCTTCATAAAATCGAAGTCCGATTCGCTGACAGGTTCGATAAATCCGAATTTGAACAAAGCGGTATTGAACGGATTGAAGAAATAACAGGAGGGTTGTTGATAACAGTTGGTGGCGACCTGAACTCAATCTTGCACACCCTGAATAAACACAAGATAGTTGATTTGGAAATAACACACGCCTCGTTGGAAGACGTCTTTATGAAATTTTACGAGAGGATTGATTAATGTTCGTTTTTGCTCGTAGAATGCTTCGTGACAAATGGAAATCATTTTTGGTTTATGCAATTGCTACCGTAGGTTTCTTAGAGATGTATATCGCGCTTTTTCCTGCGATTCAAAAGCAGGCCGGTCAGGTTAACCAGTTGTTAAAAACGATGCCTCCAGAGCTTTTCAAGGCCATGAATATGGATCCTTCCACTCTTTCGTTTAGTAATTTGCAATCGTATCTATCTACCGAATATATGAGTTTTCTTTGGCCGATATTAGTAATTGTTTTTGCCGTTTCGTTGGCAAATTACATTTCAGTCAACGAAATTGACAGAGGAACAATCGAGACGCTAGCATCACTGCCTGCCAAGCGATCAAGAATTTATTTTGAAAGGTATGTAGCTGGGTTGATAATGTTGGCGGCGTTATGTGTTGTAGGTATGTTGGGCGCTATCCCACTTGCACAACTGCATAACACAGTTTTTATTTTAGACAATTTTCTCACCGCGACCATAGGCTCATTTTTGTTTGCTTGGGCGGTTTATTCGCTGGCAGTTTTATTTTCGGTTATATTTTCCGAAAAAGGCAAGGCGAGTATGGCAACTGGAGGGGTTTTGATTCTAATGTATGTTATATTTATCATCTCTACTTTAAAAGAGAGTTTGAAAAATCTTCAATACCTAAGTTTCTTTGATTATTTCAGCGGTGGGTTACTTGCAAAAAACACATACCCTGACTATGCATTCTTAACACTTATTGGTTTTGCTGTAGTTGCGACGTTGTCAGCAGTTTTTTGGTTCAAACGTCGCGACTTGTCCGTTTAATAATATTATAGCCTCAACCCTCCCTTATTGTTGTATATATATCAACAACCTAAGGTGTGGAAAAGGACGGACCTTTTTCCTCGAAGGTGGTTACTTCTTTATTTTTAGCTTATGCTTTAAAATGGTGGTAAATGACGAAATCTCAAATACGCAAGGATTATTTCAAAGACAAATACGTCATAATTGCCCCCAATCGGGCTAAGCGTCCGCATAGGACGGGTAATATTGTCGAAACCGATAGCCAATGCCATTTCTGCCCGCAAAACTTCAAAAACGAGGTTATTACATACCAAGACAACAATTATGGCGGTGATTGGGAAATAGTTGCGGTCGTTAATAAGTTTGCGGCGTTAACTGTCGAAAATCCCGACGCTTATGGACAAACTGAAGTTATTATCGAAACACGTCGACATGGTTTGGATGTCAACGATTTTTCAGTCGACCATATTGTCCGCATTTTTAACGCTTATACAGACAGGTTTAATTATCTTCGTAATTTGGATGGAATCAAACATGTAATTATCTTTAAAAATGAAGGTGGCAAGGCCGGAGCATCGATTGCTCATACTCATTCGCAAGTAATTGCAATGCCGTTTCTACCGCCAAAAACCGAAAAAGAAGCCGGTGATTATAATAAATACCGCCTAGAACACGCAACCTGTCCGTATTGTGACATCATCAAAAAGGAAACCAATAAGCCACGAGTTATTTGGGAAGATGAAAACCTGTTTGTTCTATCTCCATATGCCAGCGAGGACCCATATGGAGTCTGGTTGTTGCCAAAACGCCATATGCGAACAATAGCAGACTTGAATCGAGCCGAAAAAGAATCAATTGCAATTGCACTGAAAGTGGTTTTAGGTAAACTAGACGAATTTGGTATTTCGTACAATTACTTTATTGAAAACTCCGTCAACACAGAAGATTATCATATGCACATAAAAATCAAACCTCGACCGAATATTTGGGCCGGATTAGAGTTGGGGACCGGGGTTGTAATTAATCCTATTGCGCCAGAATACGCAGCGAAAATCTATCGCGGTGAAGTCAAGATTGAAGCTGATCCAAAGTTTTAATTAACTATTTCTACTATGCGTAACAAGCATTGTTCGTCCGAATTTTTTTGCAACAGACTCCAGACTATCGCTTGCTTCTTGTCTTTTAGTTAATATTTCAGAATTAAAGGCTTGAATATTGCCGATATCTCCGAAAGTAGGTTGAGAAGACGTATCATCACTATGCTCATTTGGGTAAACTTCAGTTTTCAATATTTCCTCAGGTGAATACCATATTCTAATTTTGAATCGTCCGTCAGGGGTCGTACCTGATACTATTGCATCTGGCTCTTTGGATTCAAAAGGTATCTTTGATTTTGATAGTTCACCTGTCATATAAACATATACTATAATTATTTAGAATATTTTGCAAATATAGACAGCCTCTTGATTTATGCAACATATCTCTTGTTAAGTTTTACATAAAGATTAAGAAAGGAAAATAAATTGACCACCGCGATGGGTGGTCAATTTATTTTGGTCGGGGTGAAAGGACTTAAACCTTCGACCTCTCGGTCCCAAACCGAGCGCGCTATCAACTGCGCCACACCCCGGCGTCGGAATGCGTCCTTTTTGTTCGCAAACAAATGTATTCGTTTGCTTCACTTTATGGACGATTCCTCCTTACAAACTTTCAAACAGCAAGCTTGGTTTGAAAGTTTGGGGCGCTCCGCTTTTTCGCAGAACAGTAGGAATTATAGCGCAAAACAGATTATTTTTCCAGTGTTATATGGTAAAATGAGGTTAATCAATTATGTTTATCAATATCTTTAAATCAAAACATCGCGTTCTTGGAATGGAAGTTAACGATTGGTGGTTTGTTGTTGCCGGATTAATTATTTTCGCAGCACTTTCGCTGGTGACGATTACTAATTCGTCTTTCTGGTTCGACGAAGCCTTTGGCGCTTATATGATTCACTACAATTTTATAGATATTGCCAGGTATACAGCAACCGACGTACACCCACCGCTGTTTTATTGGTTATTAAAGTCTTGGAGCATGGTTTTCGGCAATACTGAACTGGGTTTGCGCAGCATGAGTGTATTATTTGGTGGTATTGCCATCGTATTCGGATATTTGTTAACCAATAAACTATTTAATAAAACCGCTGCAAGGATTGGTCTAATTTTCATGGTGCTGGCGCCGATGTTTATCCGTTACAGCCAAGAAGCTAGAATGTATATGATGGTTGCGGCGATTGCGCTGGCAGCAACTTACGTACTGACAATTGCCATGGAGTCCAAGAAAAGACTACATTGGGTAATTTATGGAATTTTGCTTGCCTTAGGAATGTGGGTTCATTATTATGCCGCCATAATTTGGATTGCGCACTTAATTTGGCACGCTGACAATATCAGGCGAACCGCTGGAAAAGGCGAGTTTCGTAAACAATTCATAAGTTCAGAATGGAAAACAGCATATATTGTTGCAATTATTTTGTACCTACCATGGATTCCTTTTTTTATAGGTCAATCACTGGTCGTTCAGATTGCTGGTTTTTGGATTCCGCCAGTTACACTCGGCACGCCATTGAACTTTTTGACTAACTCAGTTTATTATCGAGACCTTGCCGACACAACTAGCTGGCTGGCGTTTGCTTTAATAGTCGTGGTAATATTTTTGACGGTTCTGGCATTCAGGGTCTACAAATCGTTTAACAGAATCGATAAACAATCATATAGGTTGATTTTGACTTTAGCATTTGCACCGATGATTATTATCTTTTTGATTTCTGTACCGATACGCTCGACATTTATTGACAGGTATTTGATTACGTCGGTAATTGGGATAGCTCTATTCATTGGCGTAACACTAGCTTATGGGTATAAATACATGCGAATCCGCTGGCGATACACCATTACTATACTTATTGCAGTACTGATGATAATTGGGGTCTCCAACGTTTATTATTTGGGCAATTACAATAAAAACTCCAAGGACTCAAGCGAGACAAGGCAAATTACTAAAGCCGCCATGGATAACGGCCCCGATGGCCAGCCAATTATTGCTGCTACAACAGGAATGTTTTACGAAATTGTATTTTATCAAACCAGCAAGCACCAGGTGTATTTCATTGCCAAGACTGATTATAAATACGGCTCTTTCGATATGTTGAAATACAGCGATGATCATAAAATTACGAACATTGACTCGTTTACCAAACAACACCCGGTTTGGTGGTATGTGGGTTGGATTGGCAATGGTGATTTGAAAGCCCCGTACCCAAATTGGAAAGAAATCAAAGACATACAAATAAACGATCCAATCAATGGCAAGCCGGAATACAAAGCAATTCAATATAAGATTGTCAATTAATTATCTGGGTCGTTTGGCGGCGATTTTACGAGCCATTTCAGTATAGGTATTATCAAGGCCTTTAACATTAAATTCACCGTACTTTCGTTTGACTGCCTGCTCAATCATATAATCTGCAACGACAGGGTTCTTTGGTAATAATGAACCGTGCATGTAGCTGCCAATAACGTTTTTATATCTAGCCCCTTCGCTGATGTCAGATGTGTTATTACCGGCTCCGATTCTGACGCGTCCAAATGGCTGAACATTGTGACCCAGGAAAGTTTGTCCGCTGTGATTTTCATAACCGATAATATCACCGAATTGTTCACTATGCGTGACTATATTGCCGATTAGTCGTTCGGATTTGCCAAATGTTTCAATGTCCAGCAGACTAATACCTTCAATTATTTCACCGTCAGAAGTTTTGAAAAATTTGCCGAATAATTGGTATAAACCGCAAATCATCAACATCGAAACATTGTCGTCTGCCAGTTTTTTCAACTTAGGGCCAATTTTAATAAGGTCTGCTTTGATTTTCTCCTGTCCGCTGTCTTGGCCCCCACCACCAATAATAATATCTACGTCAGTAGGGAATTTATCACCTTGATTATATTCGATTACTTGTGGTTCGTATCCATACCATTGCAGGCGCCTTTTGAGACATAATACATTTCCACTATCGCCATATATGTTCATATCATTGGAGTATAAATTTAAAATTGTAATTGTTTTACCGCTCATTTTACTACCTCGACTTTTGCAATTTTTGAAAGTTGTTTGCGGATTGCCAACATGGCCGTGTAGGTACAATAAACGCGCATTGGTTGTTTATTATATTTTGCAATAAATTTATTGAGTGCCGATTTTAAATCAGTATCAACATTACGGACTGTTATTTCATCATACTGTAATCGTAAAGCCATGTCGTAGGCGCGAACGCCGGAAACTTGCTGCACGCCACTAGCGATCAAACTGGTAAAATCAACATCCCACAACCAAGACATATCGCGGCCATCAGCATAGTTATCGTTAATTGCAATCATTGTTGCATAGCCCGCCGAGTCGAACGACTTTATTCCAAGCCGAAAGCCTGACGGGTTTTTTACCAACACTAACTCCAACGGTTGACCGTTTACTTTTATCATTTCACCACGACCGAAGGCTGGCGTGACTTTGGATAAGGCAACGATTAATTTTGACTGGTCGACTTTATCACCGATAATTGCCCGAACTAACGACAAGGCAGCGGCTGCGTTGAAAACGTTATAAACTCCAGTAAGCTTTAATTTAATAGATACGGATTCACCGTCGATTATGAATGTAGCCGAACTATCTGAAAATTTAGATAAAATAACGTCTGCGTTTTGCGTGGATTTCTTGTTGGTGCCATTACCATGTAAATCGTCATCGCTTGGAAATAGTGGCAACAAACTTTCGTCCAGCCCGTAAAAGCGGACTTTATTATCGTCCAAAGATTTAGCAATGCTGGCTATTCGTTTGTCTTCACGATTTAATACTACAATTTCGGTTGTGGAATCAGCCACACGGCGAAGCATATTGGTTGTGTGATCTATTTCGCCGAACCTATCTAATTGATCGCGCATCACATTTAATAACAGACTGAATCGCGGAATTATTTTTTTAACAAAATTCACAGCGTGTGCTTCGTCCAATTCCAGAACTGCGATATCAGCATGGAGTTTTCCCATGACATTTATTTCACCCAAAAGTGCCGCCGCAATCCCGCGTGTAAAATTACTTCCCGTGCGGTTAGTAAATACTTTCAGTCCTTGGCTTTCCAGCAGTTCAACAACCATTTTTGTAGTCGTGGTTTTTCCATTGGTGCCACTGATTACAACTACTCCCAGCGGCAAATCGGCCAATGTGTGAGATATAAAATTTGGGTCAATATGTTCGACAACTAATCCTGGTAAAGCAGAGCCACCACCGCGAAGACTAGCGGCCTGTTTTACAGCTTTTCCTAAAATTGTGACAAGAGGTTTTGGCATATGGTCTATTATAAAGCAAACGGTTATAATAGTGACATGTTTTTAGTGGGTATATTGTCTTGGTGGTATAAAAACGGTTGGGCTGACCAAATTCAGACTTTGAAAGACCGCCTGGAGTCTTCGGCTGACTTCTTTTCAGTTGGTCAGTTGGTTTCAACGATTTTTGCACCTTTTAGGCAAATATCAGCGGGTAAGGTTTCCGGGTCGGTCGGTGATCAGTTAAGGGCGTTTTTAGATAGGACTGTTTCACGATTTGTTGGTGCAGCGGTTCGTATTTTCATGATTATTTTTGGTTTAACGACGATGTTTATTCAAATTACTTTCGGTGTAGCTGTAATCATCATTTGGCCGGTTATCCCGTTATTTATTGTTATTGGACTAATTATGTTGATAATTGGGTGGGTGCCGCAATGGACAATTTAAAATACAACCATTCCAGTGCTCGCAGTGAAAAAGCTCGGATAAGTGTAAAGTTCAGTAAAAACTGGATAATGACATTGTCGATTTTTGTAGTCGTTTTAGTAGTTTTGGGCATATTGTTGATAATTTTGAGCTCAGCGCTTGGCTGGGTGTTTGTGGGTTTGGCGTCTATACCGGCAATGATTGTCCAGTGGTATAATGGCGAATTAAAACATATCCCAATTGCAAAGAATGCAAAAACAATCGACGATTTACTATCGGGTGAAGTATTAGGTAGACTATCGAAAAAACCAACACCCCAGGATGTCGCAAATATTGTCGGCAAACTTCCGGGCGGGTATTTCTTTTCGGTTCGATTCGGTATTGGATCGAAATTTTTGCAAGAATTATCATCAGCAGATAGTAATGATATGCAAAAAGTTTGGGCGGTAGCCTGGGATTTGCAAAAACAAACAAATAGTAAAAACATATCAGCAGCAATCCTGATAGTTGCAATTTTGCGTTGTACACCAAATTACGATACATTAATTAATCATTTGCAATTGGACGACGGAGATTTGCTGCGAGGGATTGAATGGTATAATCATTTACGCGAAATAATTGAAAAACATAGACAACCGAAACGTACCGGTGGAGTTGCTCGGGATTGGTCTTTTGGGTGGACTCCAATGTTGAATCGTTTTGGGATGCAAATGGGTGGGGATTCAGTTTTTCAACTTGTTGCCCACGAAGATCCATTAAATCAACTGATGGATATTTTCAGAAAAAATGGCCGACAGAATGTCGTGTTGGTCGGACAATCTGGTGTCGGAAAAACTGAAATAGTTGAGGCTTTTGCAGCCAGATTATTAGACGCCAGGGCAAAAGTACCAAAAAATTTGCAGTTCAGGCAGGTATACAATCTGGACGCGGCGTCTTTAATTGCAGCCGCACCAGACAGAGGAGGACTTGAACAACTAATACCGCAAGTCTTGGGCGAGGCATATAGTTCGAAAAATATTATTATTTGTTTGGATAATGCGCAATTATTTTTTGAAGACGGTATTGGATCAGTCGATATAACAAACGTACTACTGCCAATTCTAAAAGCGGGAAATTTACGAATGATTTTAACTGTTGATGAACAGCGTTTCTTGGAAATCAGCAAGCGTAACCCGGAACTGGTTAATGCATTAAACCGGATTGTCGTACCGCCGGCTAATCGTGATGAGACAATAAAGATTATGCAAGACCAGACAATTATGGTTGAATTCCAAAATAGTGTGACATTTATGTATCAAGCGCTAGTCGAAGCTTATCGACTGGGTGACCGTTACGTTCATGACCAATCAATGCCAGGCAAGGCAATTAAATTAATGGAATCAGCGGCTAATTATAGTGATGGGGGATTAGTGTCGGCTGAATCAGTACGACAAGCAATCGAAAAGACTATGGATATTAAAGTTAGCGTTGCGACCGATACGAAAGAGCGCGAAAAACTACTTAATTTAGAAGAATTAATTCATCGACGAATGATTAACCAGGTTCGAGCGGTTAACGTCGTCAGCGACGCCCTACGACGCGCCAGAGCGGGCGTCCGCAATCTAAATAGACCAATCGGCACATTTCTGTTTTTAGGTCCAACAGGTGTTGGTAAAACTGAACTTGCAAAATCTTTGGCTGAAATCTATTTCAAAGGCGAAGACCGTATTATTCGCATCGATATGAACGAATATGTAGGTGCTGATGATGTCAATCGTTTAATCGCCGATGGGACAGATAATTCTAACAGTTTGACAGCGCGGGTAATGAAACAGCCATTCAGTGTAGTTTTGCTGGACGAAATTGAAAAAGCTCACACCAATGTGATGTCGACACTTCTGCAGATGTTGGATGAGGGGATTTTGCGCGATATTAAAAATCGTGAAGTAAGTTTTCGCGATGCGATTATCGTAGCAACCAGCAATGCCGGAGCCGACAGGATCAGAGAATATATCGATAGGGGATATGATATAGAACAATTCGAAGACAAGTTTATCGACGAGTTAATTAGTAGCAATCAATTTAAACCCGAATTTTTGAATCGTTTTGACGAAATTGTCATGTTCAGACCACTAAATAAAAAAGAGCTTTTGCAGGTTGTTGATTTAATGATCAACAGTATTAATAAAACATTGGACCTGCAAAAAGTAACCGTCAAAGTTGCGACTGCCGCCAAAGAATATTTGGTTGAAACGGGTTACGACCCCAAATTGGGCGCGCGACCAATGCGACGAGTCGTTCAGCGTGCGGTCGAAAATACGGTTGCCAAGCAAATGCTATCTGGCGCCGTTGAACCAGGTAGTGTACTTGAAATATCACTAGAGCAAGTCAAAAAAATAATTGATTCCAAAACAAATGCGAATAGAATTGCCGAAGAAGGAAATGCAGACTAAGGTCGAAGAGTCCCGGCAAATACCTGCCAAGCTAGTAATGATTTTGCAACTAGACTAAGAAGAATATAGGCGCGCTCGCCATAAAGATAATCTTTCCATGGGCCGATTTTTTTGTATTGCAAAACCATATTTACAGCAAAACAGCTAAAGAAGATAAAGATTGACACAAATATCCAGTAGACAAAGGTTGGGGCGGCGCTGCCGTTGTCTGCACCAAGCCACATATAAAATGCAACTGCCAACCACGGTATAATTCCAGCCGCACTACCAATCCAATAACTCAACCAGTTGGTCTTATTGGTTGTTTGGTTATAAACCTCCATTACGAGCCCCATCAAATTCATAATGGCAGTAAGTGAGAATATCATTATTAAACTGAATAAGTCGTAAATGCCAACCAGCAACGAAATCGCTACCATCATTACGCTAGCAGATAACGAATATTCAATCCAACGAGCTTTGTTCAATCCGTGTGATAAGTCTTTGTTGTACTTCTTATTGTAAACAGTCGCAATAATAAAATGAGCGGCTGATGATAAGAAAAAGAAAATTACGATTAATGCCGGTAACGACAAATCAAATAAGAATTTATTAGTTGGATCCAGCTGTTGTGTGGTTTGATTAAACTTTAAAAATATGCCACTAATCGGCAAGCTAAATGCCTTACTGAGAATTAATACTGCAATTCCCTGGGCCAGATGCAGAAATCCCATAGTTAAATTAAAACTGCGTAAACTTTGTTTTGTAATTTTTCTACTCATAATTTAAATTATACGCTTAATTAGATTTATTTTTTTGAGAAGATGTGCTTTGCTGATGTATCAGAAATCAATTCTCGGACTAAATGAATAAATCCGAATTCTGGAAACATCTTGTGTAATCTTTCTGCGCTCAGTTCGTGACCAATCATCAAATCTTCTAAATTTGTTATGCCGTGGTCTTGCTGGAAAGTGCTGGCTTCCCCGGTTAGCATATTGATAACTGTCGGCATTAGTTTATCAACCAAACGAACAAATCTAGCTTCGGGCTCGATCTGCTGTTCATATCTTTTTAATAAATCTGCTGTAAATGGGGGTAATTCTTTTATAAGTCTTTTCGTAGCTTTTGCTTCTGTCGATTCCTTTTTCAATCTATCTTTGTCACTAATTGCCAATGTCCATGTGTCACCGACATAAGACTCCGGTAAGTCGTGTACGAAACTGAATTGTGAAACTAAACCGACGTCTAATTCAGGATAGTAATTTGCAGCCAGCTCAGTTGCTGATATCGCCAAATGATAACTGTGCTCAAGATCATTTTCGCGATTTCCACTAGGGTATCTGGGGGCTCGTTCGACCGTAGCAAATCGTACAGTTAGTTCGCCTAAAGCCAGCAGAAAATCATAAGCTTGTTGAACATCATTTTTTGAGTATTTTGCAGGCATATTTTAATACTAGCATAATTTCTCTTTGCTATTTAACAATTAAATAAATAATAATATTTATTGACTATCCGCACTACTACGTGATACAATATAGAAGTAATAGGTGATACTAGGTACCAGATAACCATGAAAGGAAAATTAGCTTGGATAATATAACAGAAATGTTAAAAGGAGTTCTGGAAGGTTGTGTGCTGGAAATTATTAACCGTAATAAAACATATGGCTATGAAATAACTCAGCAACTTCGAAAGCTTGGTTTTACTGATGTCGTAGAGGGCACGGTTTACACTATTTTGGTACGGCTTGAAAGTAATAAGTTTGTTAGCATCGAGAAAAAGCCGTCTGATATGGGACCGCCGCGCAAATTTTATACACTCACAAAAGCTGGTCGTAATGAGTTGCGGCGCTTCTGGGCAAAATGGTACTTCGTGACATCAAAAATTAATGGACTAAAGGAGAAGTAAATGAGTAAAATTATAGACACAATTATTGGCAGCGTCGAAGATAAAAAAGAATGGCGAGCAATAGAAAAACGGGCCAAAGCTTTGCCACATGACTATCGTATAGCATACGACGAAATCAAGCACTATCTTTGGAGAAGTTCAGGAATCACCACAATTAATGCATTTAGGGTTATGATAGATTTATTCGAGGAAAGCGCAGTAAATGGTAGAGAAGTGCTGGAAATCACAGGTGACGACGTAGCGGCATTTTGCGATGAACTTGTGAAAGGCGAAAAAACTTATTTCGAAGATTTGCGAGAGAAGTTAAACCGCGGTATAGCAAAAAAAATTAGAAAATAATTATTTTGGTACCCTGGGCTGGGATCGAACCAGCGACCTTAGGCTTAGAAGTCCTCTGCTCTATCCACTGAGCTACCAGGGCAAATTTGGTACACTAGTCATTATACCAAATTATAGGTGTTATAAATGATTTAATTTTTATATAGAAAATGTATGCAATAATTAATGGAACCTTCATATATATTCTGGTATGATGGTAATATGAGAACTGAAAAGCAACGAGCAGTTGAATTAAGGGAAAAGGGAATGTCATACGGTCTTATTGGCGAACAACTTGGTGTTAGTAAAAGCACCTTGAGCAATTGGCTCAAAGATTTGCCTTATACTCCAAACGAGCAAGTTTTATCTCGTATCAAACGTGGCCAGGGTTCTTACGGTTTACATCGAAGACAAATGCGAATAGACGAGATATATAGGCTAAATGCACGGGGTGTTTCTGAAGTCGGAAAAGTATCAAAGCGAGACTTATGGATGGTCGGGTTGGGTTTGTGGATTGGTGAAGGCTCAAAAACCATGGAGCAAATTCGCCTAGTTAACTCGGACCCAAGAGTTGTTCGCTTATTTATTAACTGGCTACGTGAAATTTGCGAACTAGAAGATGAAAACATAACAATTGCTATGCATTTATATCCAGATTCAGACGAACACTCAAGCATGAGGTATTGGATGAACATTACAGAATTACCAAAGAAGCAATTTCGAAAAACACAAATTGACAGACGCGTAGGCAAGAAGCTTTCAAAGATAGGTAAGACTCCACACGGCACTCTCCATATTACTGTAGTAAGTCACCACAACCCAGACAAAGGCGTAAGACTTTACAGAAGAATGATGGGATGGATATCGGGAGTTACAAACCAATAAATATTGGTGCGGATGTGGAGAGTCGAACTCCAAGCACCTGATTGGAAGTCAGGTATATTAGCCGTTATACGACACCCGCGTGTATCGTGATTATAGCATATTCTCATAACGCTCTCAATCTGTTACAATAACAAAGTCCAAATACCACGAAATGGCGGATGTAGCTCAGTTGGTTAGAGCATCGGGTTGTGGTTCCGAGGGTCGTGGGTTCAATTCCCATCATTCGCCCCAAAATAAATAAGGAAGTATTTTACTTCCTTATTTATTTTGGGATGTCGTATCGAATTGAACCCACGGTGGATTTTCAAAGAAAATACACGGGAAGTGGGTGCATGAAGCGACGGAAGTAAAAATTAGTTTACTCATTTTTGCGACCAAGCGGAAATAGGGAGCAGAGCGACCGCTTGACCATCATTCGCCCCAAATAAAATATGACTATAAATATAGTCATATTTTATTTTGTTGTATAATATAAACACAACCTAAATCAAGAAAATGGATTTAAACAAACATATAGTTACGAACAGTACCAGTAAACCATTCCATAGTAATGGTTTTGCAGATGCCGCAAATGGCAATCATTTCGGGGCTGTATCAAAGACCTCATTTGAACAAAGGCGTCAGATTGATAGAAATCGTCAAGCAATTCAAAATTACCAGCGCTCCTCAATTGGCAGTACCTACGGGGTTTTAAGAGTAAAACCGGCCCCAGTTGTCAGACATATTGTAATTAGTAGAAGAGCACCGCATATAGCACCTGCACCACCTCGTCGTTATAATCCTTTTCCTTAGATTTCGCGTAGTGTTTCGATATCGGCGCCAATACTATTTAAGCGGTTGGCAAAATCTTCGTATCCTCGGTTAATTGAATAGACATCTCGTAATGTTGATTGTCCCGGTGCCGCCAGCATAGCAAGAAAAATAACAGCAGATGGCCGTAAGGCGGGTGGTGATACTACGTCTGCTGGTTTCCATTTGGTCGGCCCTGTTATGTAAACACGATGAGGGTCGACTAGTTCAATTTTGGCGCCTAATCTGGCCAGCTCCGTAAAATAAATTGCTCGATTCTCATATGACCAATCATGGACCAGAGTTCTGCCGTTAGCGACAGTAGCAATTAGACCAAGGAAGGGCAGATTGTCCATATTTACACCCGGAAACGGCATGCTGTGTAGTTTGTCTTTGGGAGCCTGAAGTTTTGAATGCATAATTTTTATATCAACCAGGCGAGTTTCACCATTACGAGCTTTGTATTCGTCGCTAATTTCTCGTTGAAGGCCCATGCTGTCAAGAATTGCCAGTTCAATCTCGATAAATTCTATCGGTGCGCGTTTGATGGCTATCTCGGAATCTGTGACCAATGCCGCTGCAATTAAACTCATGGCTTCGATTGGATCCTCGCTGATGGAATATTCAACATTCTTATTGATACTGCGCATACCGCGAATATAAAGTGTTGTTGTTCCAATACCTTCAACTTTAACCCCTAATTTTTGCAAAAAATAACATAAATCTTGAACTTGATAGTTCGGACTGGCATTTCGAATAGTTGTTGTCCCGTCATATAGTGCTGCAGCCATTACGACATTTTCCGTCGCCGTGTCGCCACGTTCAGCTAGTAGTATGTTATTGGTGATTTCTTTTTTAGTCACAATTGCATGGTATTGTTCGGACAAGGTTTCGATATGCAGACCAAATGGGGCAAGTCCAGCCAGATGAGGTTCAACGGTGCGAGTTCCTAGATCGCAACCACCAGCAAAAGGTATTTTGAAATCTTTGTACTGATGTAACAACGGTCCAAGCAACATAATAACTGAACGAGTACGCTTGGCGGAGTCTGTATCCATATCTGCTAACTTTAATCTGGCGGGGGTAATAATTTCTAAATCATTTTTATCATTTAACCAGCGGACTTTTACACCGATGCTTTGCAGCACTTCTATGATTCGGTAAACTTCTTCGATTCTGGCAACTCGCCGAAGGGTGGTCTTGCCATGATTTAACAAACTGGCACACAATAAACCAACAGCGGCATTTTTACTAGTTTTAACCTCGATTTCACCAGATAATTTTTTACCACCGTTAACGCGAAAATTGATTTTTCCAGACCGGTTAAGGCTGACTAATTCACTTGAGAGAACTTCACTGATACGGGCTAACATCTCAAGGCTGATATTTTGACCACCCTTTTCGATACGGTTAATCGCACTTTGACTGGTCCCCAAAGCTTCTGACAGCTGAGTTTGAGTTAAACCTCTGGACAGTCTGGTCTCTTGGATCAGTTTACCAATTTTGGTTTTGTAGGCATTCGCAGGCATTTAATATATGATATATCACCTATGATATAGAGTCAAGGGTGATATAATTGAATGAATAGGAGAAAAAATCATGAAAGACAAGCAGACAGAGGCACTTATTGCTGGTGAAGAAAAAAGACAAAGAGACGGATTGGAGCTTATCCCCAGCGAGAATTACGTAAGTCAAGATGTTTTAACGGCACTCGGAAGCGTTTTTACAAATAAATATTGCGAAGGTTATCCTGGAAAACGATATTATAGTGGGCAGGAATTTACTGATCAGGTAGAACAACTGGCTATAGACCGAGCTAAAAAACTATTTAGGGCGGATCATGCCAATGTCCAGTCGCACTCAGGCGCACCTGCTAATGAAGCCGTTTATGGCGCATGGTTAAACCCCGGCGACACCGTACTTGCCATGGATTTAAGCCATGGCGGACATTTAACTCACGGTGCACCAATAACGCGCAGCGCTACACTATATAATTTTATTCGTTACAAGATGAAAAATATCGATACTGGTGAAATTGATTATGACGAGTTACGCCAATTGGCATTAAAACATAAACCTAAGATTATTTTGGCTGGTTTTAGCGCCTATCCGCGCGAATTGGATTATGCGAAATTTGCAGCAATCGGTAAAGAAGTAGGGGCGTTGTTGATGGCAGACATGGCACATATTGCCGGACTGATTGTGGCCGGTGTTGCAAAGAACCCGTTTGATTATGGATTCCATGTTATTACAACTACAACCCATAAAACCCTGCGTGGACCGCGGGGAGGTTTGATTTTGTCAAAGGGGACTGTCAGTAGTCCATTGACGGCTCCAGAAAAAACTCTTGAAAACATACCTACACTTATCGATAGGGCGGTTTTCCCTGGGATGCAAGGCGGACCTCATATGCATTCAATAGCCGCCAAAGCCGTGGCATTTTACGAAGCTTTGCAACCCGAATTCAAAATATATGCCAAGCAAATAGTTAAAAACACCTCGGTTTTGGCTGATGAAATGCAAAAACGGGGCTTTAATTTAGTTACAGGGGGAACCAGCAACCATCTGATACTGGCAAATGTGCAGAAAAGCTTTGGAATCGACGGTAAGGTCGTGCAGACGGCGTTAGACGCCATAGGACTGAATGTTAACGCAAATACTACACCAGATGACACAGCGACGATGTATAGGCCTAGCGGTATTCGATTGGGGACAGCGGCTATCACGACACGAGGTTTTATGCATGGTGATATGGTTCAAATTGCCGATTGGATGAAACAGGCGATTGATAATCGCAACAAACCTGCTGTTTTGGCCACACTTAAAAAAGAAGTGGTCAATGTCGCTAGGGCACATCCAATGCCATGCGATAAATAATACAAACTACAATCACAATAATTAATAAGAACCTAGTTGCTAAACTAGGTTCTTATTGTATTTAACTTTTATTTAAGACGCTGCGTAGTTACATTGGGTTGTATAGGAAATACCACCCCATACGACTGGTGTTCCGACATTACCAATAGTCTCTGGAACTCTTGCTCCGGTTGAGAAGTTCCAATAAGAAATCCTCAGCCCAAAAGGTTTTGTCGTTGCAGCTGCAGTTGCTGGGGCGTTTGCTGCTACATCTGTACCTCCACAAACCTCCATAGTAACCGAATTTGCACCGGCTGGTAGTGTCGGTATCGTCAAAAGTGCATAAATGGGTGTAATAGTTGATGGTGGTATGTAATATACTTTCGTATTATCACCAGTAAGATCAGTAAAAGTTTTAGGATACATGTTTGTTGAACTTTCGGTAAAGAATACATTCGCCTTATTTATCACGGCGTCTGCCGCATTCTGTGCAGTTGCTGTGTATGCACGGTTTGTTACACCGCTGTAAGAAACGATGATAATAGCGGCTAAAATTCCGATTACTACGATGACAACCAACAGCTCAACAATTGTAAAGCCCTTGTCACGCCTTAATCTTTTTATATTTGAAATCATTTTTTCGTATCTCCCTGTCTTTGATTATGCTTGGATATTATTTGACTAAGTTGCCGTTATCGTACCGCCGGTGCAAACTAAAATTGCGGTTCCGCCAGTACTAGTACCTGAATGTATAAAGTTAAGAACATTAGTCTGGAAGTTCCAGTAGCCCACTGAAACACCAACAGTACCACATCTGTAGTAGCTAACCGAGTTTGCAGGTGGTGCTGCAGGTGCTGCTGCCATAGCAGTTCCTTGTACCGCTGTGATTCCGGTCAAAGCGTAAACTTTATCAGATGTTGCACCAGTCATAGCTGCGGCCGTCAATGGGTAAGCGCCTGTGTCGGCTGCGTATGCTTCTGCTTTTTGGATCATGGCGTTTGCAGCCGCTTGTTCACTGGATGAGTTGGCTCGTGCCGTGATACCTGCATAAGAAATTATCGTAATTGCTGCTAATATACCGATTACTACGATGACGACCAAAAGTTCAACAATCGTAAAACCGCCGTCTTTCTGTCTAACTTTGATATTATTTAGGATCATATTTTTCTGTGCCCCCTATTATTGGTTATGGTATTAATATACTACGCCACTAATATTAGCACAAGTGTTTTGTTTTTATAATACATTCAATGAATTATTAGGGTCCGTTTTTTATCGCCAAGGAGACAACAGAAATATTTTGGTCCGATAGAGCAGAAGAATAACTGGTTATACGTTGTATCGGTCCACAATAAAATTGAGTACTCGCATAACTGCCGATGTCTGCCGTAGCGTTCATCCCTGTTGCTGCCACAGAATAGTTATCAGATCGCCCCCCTTGAACACCATCAACAAAACTGCGGATATTATAACTTCCAACGCTCCAGCGTCCAAGACGTGCGTGATATCCGGGGTTAGGGTTGTTTTTGTTATCATATTTATCTCCGCCGGCACCAGTATATGTAGTCATATAATGCCAAGACGAGTAGCCGCTATAAGCAGTAAGATAACCGCCTGAACCGCCCCAATACCAAGTTCTACCCACGGCAGACCCACTTGTTTGATAGGATGAATCACCAGCTGCAACCGCCATAGTTCCAGTACTCGCATTCCACCCCGTTGTCGGTACCGTAACTACATCTGCATCTCTGTTAGACGATGTTGTCGTAGGAATATATGATGTTGCGAAAGGTCCTCTTTCAAGCTGAGATGCAGACATCGAAACATCAAAAGAATCGCCAGTATCTATTCCGGTAACTACTATATCCATAAAACCATAGACAGCCGTAGCTGAAAAAGCGGTGGTTGTAAATGTAAATCTTTGCCAGGTGTTATTAAGTTGAGATGAAATATCCGGGCCAGCATAATTCGTATAAGTTATGCCGTCTATTGCGTATTCTCTAATATTTAAGCGAACAACCGCCCCCTTTGAGAAACCTTTTAAATATATACTACCGGTAGCTATGTCTCCTGGCAAAAATCCAAGTGATTGTTGGCTAAATAACTCAGTAGTGGCGTTAGTATCGCTAGTTGAAGTGTATAGTTCGCGCTGATAGTTTGCACCGTAAACACCACCTGCAGGTCGAGTCATCGTGGGCGAGCCGACCGTGTCTTTCCGCAAATACCAATAATCGGAGACATCATCGCTGTCACTATCCGTATCAAACGACGAACCCGATAAGTAATTACTTCTAGCTTCTTCAATAACTGCCTCATAACCGGTTCCATCACTCCTGGGGTTTATTCCTAAATAATTAATCGGTACGTCGTAGATTTTTTGAGTTGACGGGTCATAGATTGTTTTAGTCGTATTACGACTGACAGTGGCCCAGCTGTGGGTTACCAAATCATAATAGTTACCAACGTGGTCACCTTGTGGAGTGGCCAACCAATCAGCTACTGGTGATAATGGCGCTTGGTTTTTATATGTCGTATTTGAGTTAATTGACCGAATTGAACCGGTTTGGCTGATGTTGCGTCCGGCCATTGTGGCGTCCGCGGTAATTTGGACGTTTACAGTGTTAGTAGGGTCCATAGCAGATTGTCGCATCGTGTCAGATTGACTCCAGTCACTTGCTAAAACATTTGCAGTAGTCGATCCGGAAACGAAATAGTCGACATTGAAGCTATCCGGTTGAACTCCGTCGACTAACTGTTCGTCCTTGGTCGTACAAAAAGCATTTGTGATAATAGGGGAGCAGCTTGGTTGTTGCCAAGGAACACCACATTTTGCAGCGGCATAATCAGACGGGGCAACTGTACGCCGCCAAAGTGAGCTAATGCCATTAACTGTCTTTACAAAATATATGATATTTATAGTTATTTTTGCGTTTTGATTTACCAATGAACTAGCACAAGCATATGGTTGATTTATTGCATAAACATAATTTCTTGTTGCAGAGATTGGGTTATTCGTTGTTGCGTATGTTTTCAAGATTAACATCGCGCCATTCGTGGCGTCGGCGTTTTTGAAATTAGTAGTATCGTTATTAAAACCTTGCTGGTTAGCGTTATCAACCGATACATTATTTACCGCCAGAAAACCGCTACTGGCCGTTACATCTTGGTCTATTTGGCTGAGGGCTTGCTGGATATTGAATGCAAGGGTATTCGACCCCCTGGATGCCATAACAGCACCGACCATATTGATTATTGCCAATATGACGGAGCCAATTACTATTATTACAACTGGGGCTACAATTACCATTTCGACAAGCGTAAAACCACGCCGTAAGATTCGGTTTTTAGGGAATATTTTCGAATTTTTTCTAAACATATTTAATATAACCTATAGCTGATACCTGCTTTTTAGTGCTTCGTAATTTTGATTTATTTCAGACGGCGTTAAGGCGCGATCATAAGCTAATATGACAGACATACTACCTTGCCAATAGACTGCCGTATATCCGAATGCAATAGTTACATCCTGATTAGTAATGGGTAATATGCCATATGTATTTGTTTTTGTCGAACCCTGGACACCGTTAATATACCATGTTACAGCTGCTGCTCTTCTTGTTGTAGCCATAAAATTCCAAACGTCTTTTGGGGTAGTACCACTATTTATCGAGTCATATGTGCCACCGTCAGCTCCATTGGTCCCCCAAAATTGATTGATACTACCCCCACTTTCATGTGTCCAAGTACCAGCTCCACCATATGCCTGGTTCCATGGATTTCGCCTGCCGGAAGTGAATGAGTGTTTCATTACCATTATTAAAGTTTGCCCAGACATTATTAAAGTTTGCTCAGAAGAAAAATATAACGATGAATTTTTAGTTATTGTTCCTTTTTGATTTGTGCCGTTAAAGACAATAGCGCCTCCGCCGTCTGTCGTAAATCCTGGGCTATTCGAAAGGGTTGCATTGTTACCGCTGGGACTTAAATCAGTCCACGTCGCCCCTGAACCCGGGTATGATGCAGTATTACCGGCGTCTAAATCAAGGACAAGACCGGATGTAACTAAGCCAGAATTTTGACTTGAGACAAATGTTGCATTGCGCAGTGTTTGTTGGGGTGTGCCATATTTAATCGTAGCAATAATTTCCGAAACGGTTTGAGGTGTAGTTTCTGACTTGTACGTGCCTGAATTGTACGGGCACTGAATCGCAACAGTTATGGTTACGTTTGCTAATCCGGGTATTGTGATAGAGTAGTTTGTTAGCGGCGTCGTATTGTCTGGTGCGAGCGGTATTATTGGAGTGCAGGGGTTAGTTGTGCTTGATTTGTAGCGTTGTATGTAATCATTCATAACGCTACTGGCGCTGGCCATCATTCGTGCATCACCGCCATTCTTTACGATAGCCGCATACAATTCAAAACCAGATATCAAAAAAACAGCAGCGATAAATAGGGTGATTAACAATTCCACTGCTGAAAAGCCGGATTGTTCAGATCTGTATCTCATTGGTTTAAACTTTTTATCATAATTACATTGTTATCAACTTCTTGTTTGTAATATAAATTGAATTTGCGACACTCCTGGGTTACGCTATTTGTGCACAATGCCCATGTTCCACTGTTCAGGTATAAGGGCTGGTATATGTAATAGTCTGTTGTTGGTTGGGGGGTTACGCCCACGGCCGTTTGAACGGCATTTGTAGCGGGCTTGAAAGTTTGTGTGGGGTCGGTTATAGCCGAACCTGGAGCCATCAACGAATCAACATCAATATCTCGCAGGGCTGTTGTCATAGTAGTGGAACTGGTTGTAATTACAGTAGAAGGATAAACACCAACGTCAGTACTAGCATCGTCGCCGGATGTGTAATAGGCTTCCAGGTGTTGTGCGATAGATTCTACGTCAACCTTTCGTTCGGTGTCTCGGGCATTTGCTTGAGAAGACCGCATATTTACAACACCCAAGGTAAGTAAAGCGGCCATTACTACAATTACAATAACCAACTCAATGATAGTAAAACCACGACGTCGCATATGTATAATCATAAACGTCTTAGGGTCAAATCGCAAGCGGTTTTTAAGCGTCCTAAATCTCTAAAGGCTCTTGTTGGATTTGAATACGGAATTTGTCGCGTATCTTGCCAATTATTTCATCTCGAGCTGCGGCTAAATCATTGTATGATTTAGCAGATTCATTGACTAGAACTAGGGCATTTTTGTCGTAAATCCTGATCCCGTGTGTCAAGATTCCTTTCAAACCAGCCTTTTCAATTAGCCAGCCGGATGGGATTTTGTATTTTCCATCACCTAAATCATAAATTGGGACATCAAGGTATTGATTACTCAAATCATCAACTTGCCACTTCTCGATGACCGCGTTTTTAAAGAATGAACCGCTATTTGGCGCAGTACTGGGGTCGGGAAGTCGGTTTTTTCGTATTTCTATAACGGCATTTCGGATTACATCAGTTGTATATATTTTTATCTGGTGTTCGTCCAAATATTTTTGAAGTGAGTCATAAAATGGCGGAGATGGTTGGTTTTTCGATAATTTAATTGTAATCGAGGTTATGACGTATCGCCCCAACGATTTACTTCGGAAAATGCTATCGCGATATGCGAAGCCGCAGTCATCACGCTGCAGCGTAACAAAAGTGTCATTTTCGCTGTCATACGCCTCTAAACTCTGCAATGTATCGGCAATTTCTTGGTTGTATGCGCCAACATTTTGTACAGGAGCTGCGCCGGCCGTCCCTGGTATTGCTGACATAGTTTCAATCCCGGAAAGGCCCATATCCACCGATCTTTTAACGACCAAATCCCATTCTTCGCCGGCACCAATTTTGATAGTCGTACTATTCATATCATCGTTGATTACTTCAAATCCGGGGATACGCATGCGAACGACAATACCATTAAACCCTTCGTCCTTAGCGATGACATTACTACCACTGCCCAGAATAAAAATTGGCAATTTTTGAGCCTTGGCATTCTTGTAAATCGTTTGAATATCCTGCGGCGTTCGGGCATCTGTCATAAAACGAGCACTACCACCGAGTTTCATGGTCGTATAGTTTTTTAGTGGTATATTTGTGTGAATCTCCATATGCATAATCATTATAGCTTATTTTCATTTCTGTTTGTTGTTACTCTTTTTTCGACACCGCGGGTCCTGCCGTCCGGTTTACCCCTATAATTTTTTATGGATTACCATAAAACAATTATGGGGTGGCCCCACCGAACGTCACCCGCTAGTCCGTATCGCGTAAGTGGCCGGCTGATGTATAAAAGGAACGACTGTCTATCTGGCTAATCTGTTAATATTTGATATAATAGGTCGAGCGCGCACCCGTAGCTCAGTGGATTAGAGCATCTGTCTTCGGAACAGAGGGTCGGCGGTTCGAATCCGTCCGGGTGTACCAGTTTTGAAACAAAGCCTCTTTTGAGGCTTTTTGTATCTGTTGAGGCAAGGTTCTAACCTTTTCTAATTCAGTTCGGAATGATTTTGCATTCTTTTGAATTGGATTTAACCAAATACAAGGGTTGATCTCGAGTTTTCCATTCAATAATACCGGGTTCTGACCAACTGCTAGTATTATTTCTTTTTTAGCCATTATGTCACCCGATGCAAAGCGTTCATTTGCATCAACGAGTTTATTGAATGTACTGATTGCGTACTCGTACCAATTCTTGACCCTATCTGCTGTTTCAACTTGCGCTTTTTGCAGGTCCGTTAATTTGATCATCAATGATTCGTGTTTTTTCCTGTAGACTTGTTTATCGATCAAACCCTCTGTTGCGAGTTCCAACAAGCGATCGAGTTGCTCTTGAACGCTATCAACGCTGTTGACTTGCATTTTTTGTACCGAGTTGCGTTCAGTTACTTCTTTGTCGGTCATTTCGCGAAGCGCCCTCATGCTCCAATCATTAAGCTCCGGCGTAAGTTCATATTGGTCCAACAGTGCGACTACCTCATCAAACAGCTCGTCTTCTTTTTTATAACCGAACTGTTTTTGTGTACAACCTTTCCTTTTTCCGGTGCAGTGGTAATAATTGTGCAGATTCAAGCCGCCATTCTTCAGAGTCTTCTTTGAAGTTTGAGCGGTAACCATACAGCCGCATTCGCCGCAACGAATAAACCCTCTAAGGGCAAAGTGTTTGTGGTTTCCAAGCCTTGGATAACCACGTTTTCCAAGAAGTACCTGGACCTGATCATATTCTTCGAGTGTTATCATCGCCGGAAAGTCAGCCTTATAAAACTTGTCTGGATCATAAGGATCTGGCACCAGACCAACATAACGCACATTGCGAAAAATGTAGTACAACGTCCCTTTGCTTAATGGCTTATTACCAACTTTATGCCGTTTTACAGTCCTGTATTTCCAGTCGTCATTCATTATTCGCAGGATTGATTGAATGCCATATTCACCAGTGAGGTACAGGTCAAATGCCTGACGAATTAGCTTGAAGCGAACAGAGTCTTTGTAGACGGACTTTTTCAGTCGATCGTTTAAATAACCTTCCGGAGCTGGACCGGTGAGTCCACCATTCTGACGCTTTTTCTCGTTTCCACGTTTAACGTCCTTGCTCAATTTGGCCGAGAAATACTGGGATTGGCTCATTGTCATTTGCAGCATCATCAAGCCTTCTGGCGAATTATCAAAGTTAAAACTCGCGAACTTTAGGTCCTTGATAATCCCTTGCCGGATGCGCCAAGTAATCGCCGAGGCATCAACCTCGTTTCGGGACAGACGATCGGGATGCCATGAAACAATTCCGTTAATCTCGCCTTTATCGAGCCTTTCGATAATTTTCTTGAATACTGGACGTTTGTCCGGCTCGAAAGCACTCTTGCTCTCATCTAGGAAACCGACGATGTCGAGATCCGGAAACCTTTCCTTGATCTTGTCAGTTTGCGCTTCTTTAGAAAGCACCTGTTTTTCTTCATCTTCTGTTGATTTGCGAACATACGCAATGTATTTTAATTTTTCCATGTTCTTCTCCTTAGAGCCCAAAAAGGGCGATTCAGGTTGACCCAGTCACCAGTAAGGCTTCTGGCTGAACCGCCCTAAAAAGGCAGAAGAGCATAAAAATACTTACTGGGATTCAACTGGGTCAACGCAACTATTATAGCTTACTTTGACACGCAAGTCTGCGCTTACCCGTGAGATTTTCCCATTAAGGGGGTTGCTCAGCCCGGAACTCGCGGAGGTCCGGTGGTTCGTCTTTATAATTGTCTTTGAGTGAGTCTTTATCGTGAGACATTTTGTCACTACTACCCGTGACAATTTGTCCTGGATGACGTATGACATATTGTCCACTTTTGGGCTCGCTCCGTGCGATGTCATCGAGGTAGTCGATAAGCGGGGATAAATCGTACTTATTGCTTGTACCGTTCCTGTAGCTAGTACCGAGTATCGAAAGGCAGCAAAGTTTTTCAGTACACCGACCAACGTTTCTCGAAGACTGACCGGACTGTTGAGCGATCGCCTCATAGCTTGGAAAAACTTCTCCGCTAGCCTCCCACCGATACCTCTCTAATACTATAAGAACCGCTAATTGAGAAGGATTCAGCCCGAGATTCTCGACCTCGTCTAGTAATACATTCGGGACCATAGTAAAACCTCGTCTTGCGATTGCCTTGGACCACTTGCTCTCAAAACTTCTCGCCAGATCTACTGCTGGCATATTAGCTTCTCGTTAATTAAGTGCCAAACGATATGCAGTTGATAAGACCAGTCATTTTCGGGTGCGACTTTCCCGCAAATTGAATCATCACATCCGGCCTCAAACAGAATGTTATTAAGTTCTTTTCGTCTTCGTTGATTTATTGCAAACTTTCGACGCACCCAACCGGGCTTTAACGTTTTGCTGTCTTCGTATAAACGCTTAACTTCACAGACTTGTTGTTGGGTGAGAATAATATAGCGTTTTGGACCAACTTTACGGTAAAAAGTCGGACCCGTTTTAGCTCCCGCGAACCTTTTTGGTATTACCGGACCATTGGCTTTGTTACTAGGATTTCGATGTGAGTTTACTTGATGAAAGTTTTCCATATACATTTCCCTTGTTTAATTCTTCAATAGACCTCTGATGCTTGGCGATCGAAAATCGCACTATTGCTATGCCGGCAATTTGGGCTTCTTCATCACTGTATTCAACGCCACACTGCTTTTTCAGCAGATCTTGCAACTCTTGAATTAACTTCCGGCTAAATCTCATCACCGGACCCTCTCGCTATAAATAATGTCTTTGAGTTTTTTGATTGACTCAAAATACAAACGCGCATTAACATCCAGCTCGTATTCTTGCCAATCCTTGACTGCACTTCGTAGATCCTCGTTATTGCGAAACACAAAATAGACGCGACCGCCTTTGCGATCGTGCCCTCCTAGCTGACAGCCGACAGAAACCAGCGCACTGGCAAGCCCGAGATCTCGTATCTCGACATAATCCTCGTCCGTGTTGTGCTTGATTTCCATAGTTTTCCTTTTCGCAAATTAAATAGCCCTCTCAGTATGGGAGGGTATTTCCACCAAACTTCCGGTGGATGTCAGTGGATGTTTATTCTATGAAACTGTAACTAGCGTCTCCCTTGCATATAACGTGTTTTTTATCGCCTCTGGAGTATAGGCGCTTGTTTATATCCGAGACGATAGAACCGATTCGTTTTGTCACCATGGGCTCCGTAGTTGTCTGTCTTGCGGCAAAATTATTTTCATCATCGGCATCCCATAAGGCATCTTTTATTTGGTCGCGAGAAACAATGCCACCCTTTTTTGCAATCAATTCGTTCACTAAACGTGTTTGTTGTGGCTTTAACGAACCCATTGGTCTACCACTATACCTAACCGAACCATCTTCGTGCGCAGTGAAATCGCCCATACTGGCAATAACGGGAGATAAATACGTTGGATCATTGGCTTCACTAGGGTTGAATTGGACCATTCTACAATAGTCTGTGAATCTTTTCGGGCTAAAGTTCAGAATTGTTGGCGTTTCATCGAAATACTTGGCAGCACCCGTCAATGGTTTTGCATTGTTTTGATTTATAAACAAACTAGTTCCGACTACATCAAACTCGACAACATACATATTGGACAGCGCCTCTAAGGCCTTGATCTCAGAGTTAAAATTAATCCTATTTTCTTCAACGCTCAAAGCGTAATCAAAGTCACAATCCCATGGATGGCCCACAGAGCGCAGCCGATCCTCAAGGTGCAAATCGTAGAGCTTTTTTAGAACTCGTTTGATCCAATATCCATCTCCATATTTGATCATAAATCAACATACCCTGCTTATGGATTTAACTTGTCCTCTTTTACAATTTCCAACACCTTGGATACAGTTTCTTCAACGGTATGATGCGTCGTATCCAGTTTTATAAAATCGGAGTACAAATCACTAGAAGACAAGTGATTATGATGCTCTTTGACCATTTCTGCGCCCATCTTTATGTCTTCATCACGTCCATCATCTCTCTTGACGACGACATCCATGTTAGGTAGCAACAAAACCTTGTCTGTTATCTGAACATAGCCCTTTAGCATTATTAATGCTGAATCGTGCATATAGCCATTAATTATCACATTATAGCCCGCACTAACAAAATTGCTCGCCAAGGCGCCGAGGTTATCACCAAGCAACTGCCACTGTCTGTCGCCCTCGGAAGTCTCATCGTAAATAAAGCCTGTAACTATGAAGTGTTTGACGTGATCAATGTCGATATTGACACACTTATCAACGAGCTTGGCGACTCTTCTAGCAACCGTGGTTTTACCCGAGCCAGTAGGACCGGTAATTAATAGCACGAAACTCACAACTCGATCCTATCCAAACCACTATTAATATCAACTGGTTTCATTTTTAAGCATTTGGTCTTTTGATGACCAAGTCCTCTTCTGGATTACTTAATTTGAGATTGCTAATTACTTTTTCCGTGGCGTAATCAACTGACATGTAGTCACCAAAGTCATCAGGATATTTCTCCTTGTATATCTCGGTTTGCATACCACCTGGGTGAATTGAGAATATCTTGACTGGCGTATTGACGAGTTCCTTTCTAATCGCATCGGTTAAACCCTTTACTGCAAACTTTGAAGACGAGTAGGCTGTAAGAGTTGGTTTGCCATCCAGACCAGCTGTTGAGTTGACATTAATAATTACTCCATAGCCTTGTTTTTTCATGTAACGAATTGCTGTTTGACAACCAAAGAAATATCCAAAGAAATTAACGTCATAAACTCTGCGCAACTTTGCAATATCAACGTCCTCAACAAGACTCGGCGCAATTTGAATACCGGCATTATTTATCCAATAGTCTATGGCCCCATATTTTGAATTGATGTATCCAGCAAATGCTTCTATATCCTCTAGTTTTGTCACGTCCATTGCGAAATAGTCAGCCCCTAACTCTTTAGAAGTCATCTCCAGGGCATCTTCTTCATGGCTTCCAATAATTACTTTTGCGCCCTCGGCCACAAACGCCTTAGCAAGCGATTTACCAAACCCCTTACTCCCGCCTGTGATCGCAACTATTTTTTCTTTTAACTCCATATATTCTCCTGTGTCACAATTATAGCATTGGCGCTTCGTTATGATCAAAATCTGTTAAGTGTCCGTGAATAGCATTTCAAACATGTAGATTTTGAAGATGTATGGGCTCTTCTTTTTACCGAACCGCAACCATAGCAAGTAGACAACATGGACCGCAATAAACGGTCCGATGAACATCAGATAGTTGCTCCAGAACAAAATCAACGAAGCAGTTAGTGTTAATCCATAATCACGGGCTATGTAACGAAAGTGTATATTCCAACGTGCCCTGAAATGATCATTAACGTGTCGTTTGGCCTTGTTATAGTGAACCAAAAAATCACGGTAATTCTTGAAGCGCTTCTCGCCGATCATTGCATAACTGAACTTATTCTCGAATGTATCAAATAGCTGTTCATACGAGAGCCAAAATCTGTACGGAAAATGGTACGTCAAAAGTAATAATTGGCTGGATTTAAGTCGAGCGAGCAAGTAACCAGAGACAACGCCTACGATTGCTATCAAGATATTCACCCGATGATCCCCATTATTTACTGGATGGTTTTAGATAAAGATACAGTTTTGGTAGAAACTTATAGCCAACAACTGCGAGTATAGCCGGGATCAGTAATATGGCTATACTAATACCTTCGCCACGGGCATCAGCACTTAGGCATGTCGTAGAAATGTCCGGAGAACCCGATTTGTTGATTGTTTGACTCCAGCTCACTTTGGATGAAGTCTCGCAAGTTTTTTGTTGATTGACCGCGAAGATCCCAATGGCCATAACGGCGATAATGACCAAAGAAGTTACTATATACAATACCTTGAAGCGTCTCCATTTGTAGTTATTTTCCAACTCTAGCTTTGGTATTTTGTATTTCTTCAAACCATCGACGGCTCGACCAAACTTATTGATTGTTTTTGATGTTGCTCGACCTGTAATCCAAACGGCAAGTAATACTACAAGGAGCACCAAGATAACCGTAACCGAAGCTAGTATATATTCCGATGTGTTCATTTTATCTGTTCCTTGTGATGGATGATATGCAGTTTACTATACAACTGTTTGTGGTTCTATACAACTGTAACTCTTAATCTATTTACAGATATGATAAACGACGAAAAAGAGTTTTTAATTCAATTTGGCAAACGGTTGGCCTCACTTCGTAAAAGCAAAGGTCTAAGCCAAGAAGAGTTGGCTAATCGATCAGGGTTACATGCTGTGGCGATCACATACATCGAAACTGGGAAAAGGCTGCCGAAGTTAAATACTATCCATAAATTGGCTACCGGTCTCGGCGTTAGTGTAGAGACATTGTTTAAGGACCTATAATTTTTTTCTGTAGTAACAGAGGGTGGGGTTAATCAGCTCGCTGACGACCGGCGGTGCTCGAGTTTGGCGGGTGCATGGTTACTAATCATCAACACGAAAACTCACACAAACCCCGGCCCACTCAAGGTGACAAGTTCTAACCCATAATATAAACTGCTGTCCCCCAGCGCTAATTTTCATCTACACCCATTACGACTATTTCCTACTCGCACGATACGGTATCAAGCGACTTTGTTTTTGATTATGGTACGGAGCGGAGCGAGTTGAGTAATAATTTGGCGCTAGTCAGAGTACAATGTATATATATGAATGTCGGTGAGTTTGAATCATTAGTTGAGGGTGCTGAGGAATCTCAGTCACTTGATTTTAAGGGACCGTGCTCATGGGATGTGAAGAGCTTAGCAAAAGATATTCTTGCATTTTCTAACGTCCAAGACGGCGGACATCTCATTATTGGCTTTGATGACAAGACATTCAAGAGGGTTGGCCTTAGTGACGAACAAGCCGAAACCTTCGACCAGGAGAAAATGCAGGATCAGATGGCCAAGTTTTCAGACCCATTCGTGACGTTCTCTGTAAGTAATAACATCATCGATAGTAACTGCTTGAGATTCGTGGTAATTAAGGTCTATGAGTTTAGCGAAACACCAGTAATATGCAAAGCCGATAATGCCGATGTTTGTCAGGGGAAAATGTATTACCGCAGTAGACGGAGGCGACCTGAAAGTGAATCTGTGTCTAATTCTTACGATTTAAGGGATATATTGGATCGCGCGACCGTCAAACTAATGGCGAAAAGGCAATCTCAAGGCTATTCGACCGCCGCTGCAACTGACCAGGAAAGTTTTTATGCCAAGGAGCGCGGAGATCTATGAAAGACGACTTTATTGCAACGATTAAAAGTCGGGGGTATTGGAGGGTTAACTTTGAACCTATAGGCGCTCCCGCTAATCTTACACTGACTGAATGTGACGACATTGTTAATAAAAGTTGTGTAAGGCTTCGCGGCTGGTATTATCCATTCTACGGTCACGGGACAGCAAACAATCATGGGATTTACAACCGTAGCGGCTACAGACAGGGTTGGATTGACTCGGGAGAGTTTAGGGAGTTTTGGAATATGTATCAAAGTGGGCAGTTTCTATATTATGCGGCCGTCCACGAAGACTGGCTCACCAAAGAAACGAGCGAAACGCGCCATAACCCGGCAGAAGTTGAACCAGGGAAATATATTGATTTTGTCAGTTCGCTAACAATGTACATTACCGAGATTATGGAGTTTTTAGTAAGACTACATAGATCCGGGTTGTATCAGGAGGGTGTAAAAATTAGTATTTCCATGATTAATACGAAAGGTCGTTCCCTATACAGCTTTGACACCTCTCGATATTTATCATTTCCTAGAACGACGCAAGAAGAATCCATCGTCTTTGAACATACTTACGCGCCTGAGGAATTAGATATATCGGCAAGAGATTTGGCCATCGAACCTGTCGTGCACTTCTTCGCGATGTTCAACATGGAGGACATCTCTGTTAAAGAAGTCATCAAGAAGGACCAGGACAAGCTATATGGGTTTAATCCGGGTGGTTAGTAACTTATCGAATACTCTCGTGAACTCGAGCCTTTACGAACGCGTAATGCCTATTAAGTTGGATATGGCAGGCCGTTTCTTTCTTCGTAAACCCGATCTCCACCATTAGACAAGCCAATAATACCCACGATAACGACTCGGCTAACCAATAAATAGTCTCATAGTCACTATCTATAATTTCCCTCGGTGCGGCGGGGTCATAATGCGTCAACACATTCCTGTAATATCTAATTCGCTCGTTCCACGTTTTTTCGTTATTAACCAAATCCTCTTTAATCCCAGAGTGTGCAAGTACTTCAGCAAGCCTAGATTTCAATCTTTTTTCATTGGCGTGCTGTAAAATGTCATTAACAAAAGCGGCATCATTCTTCTTCATATTCTTCGTAATTCGCTTTTTCTTTTTTGACCATGGCTCTTGACCAATTACCGTATTCTTAAATCTCCGCCTATGATAGGCTTCAAGTGCAGATACGGCGTTGAGAAGTTTATTTTCGACACTAACCCTTGCATATCTTTGGCCGAACAATATGCCGACCGCCGGTTTGTAGCGTTTAGAAACGACCATCCAGTTGTTCATTTTGCTCCTTTTAAGATCGGCAAGAATGAACAGCATGTCTGTTCTCATAAGTGTGTCCCTGGTGCGGTCTCGTTGTGGCGATGCGTTGGTAAGCTGATATACGTCGATTGAAGCTGCCTTTAACTGTTGGTTTAGTATAACCGGGCTTTTAACGATCAGTTTTGTGATCAAGTTTGGCTTATCCGTTGCGAGAGTTACTAAATCCTGCAAAGGTTTAATGTAATTGACAATGATTGAATCAGTATCGATCGGGGTATTGAAATCAAGACTCAAAAAGCAAGTTTCTTCAAGCGTCAGACTTCTAAATCGTTCTTCTCTCTGACTCCAACCAAAAGATGCACTTATTCTTCCATCAGGGATGGGACCTATTTTTTGAGCAAGTTGAGTATCCACCTTAGCTTGAATGCCACGCCACTTTTTACCTGTTTTGTCCGCATGAACTGTACTGCTCAAAGTAGATCTGTTCACGAACTCAGGTAGATAATCAAAACTTACATCTACGCGATCAAAGACGCGCTCATTGTCATTTATATGAGCACCGACAAATATACGTTTCATACCTAATATGTGCGAGTGTGGTCCGGGATAGCTCGTGGTTAAACTATTCGTATAACAACCCTCTAGTGTCACTAATTTATTATCTCCGAGACCGAACAAAGTGCCTATGTCGGTTTGACCTTGTACTGCCTTAATGCCACCAATCGCTCCAATTAGCTCCAGTTTTGGGCCGTCTTCGATGTGAAATGAAAGAGTTCCGCTAACTTGGTTATCGGGTTCATCAGCCAACCACCATAAACCCGTTATCGATATGTCATCCATGATTGAGTCCTTTTGAGTATTCTTGGCATATCTTTATATTATGCCATTTGTAGTATAATTGACCTAACTTCGGCAATAATGCTGTACCAAAGATAAAGCCAGTCTTGATGACTGGCTTTATCTTTGGTCATCTGGCGATATTGAA
>JAYSMZ010000004.1:0-48888 GCA_043724245.1 bacterium | reverse complement strand
CTTGGACCGAACGTTTGATGAAGGTGTTGATAGCACAGTAATCGTCAACCAACTGACTAATAATATCAGCGAACATATATCTGAAAAGCCACAACTAATTCCACTACTAGACGCACTGATTGACGTAGCAAAAAGCCCACAACCACAATTGAAACTTTTAAGCGTATTAGGAATGGCTGCATCAACCAAATATACTCCAAAGACAGCTGCGCTATTAGCATCTACTCACGAATTCAGCGCGTCAATTGAGGAACTGAAGAAACAAGCATCCGAAGACAAGCCGTCTGACGCTGAAGAGTCGGCCGTTGATGCACTTCCGTCAAAGGCACTGCTTCACGCCAGATCTGACTCGGGCCCCGGCGTCGGGTCAGATTTGGGCTCCAGGGTGTCATCGACGAAAGCGACATCAACAACCAGCAAGTCACGGGTGACGGTTGGCGGGGCAGCACCCGATTCTGCGGACACTAAAAGTGGCCGAGAATCAGGGGCGGACCAACCGGCAGGACCCGCTCAGAAGTGCGTTTTTGACTGGTCTAAACTTCTTGACTACACTCGTAAAAACCACATTGCATTATACTGCGTGCTATCAAATTGCGGACATAAATTCCACAATAACAACCTTACGATTTATGCAAACAACAAGTTTTATAAGAAAAAATTAAATGACAGAAAATACAGTGTATTACTTTCAAAATGCCTACAGGAAATCGGAGTTTTTGGACTTGATATCCACACGATTCCCACACCTCTTCCACCCCAGGATAGCCAAGCTGCAGCCGTAGCTGTTATTATGGGTGGAGGAGAAGAGGTCTCATTAGAGTCCATTTAACTAATCTGATCAATGGCAACCAAAGAAGTTATAGCGGGGAAAATTCCACCACAAAATATAGACGCCGAGAAGAGTTTGCTTGGCGCTGTTTTGATTGACGAAGAAACGTTGGCTGATATATCAGAACACGTTACTGTAAAGGATTTTTACGAAAAACGTCACAGCACTATATTCGGTGCAATGATGAACTTATATGAAAAACATAAACCAGTTGATTTGCTTACTCTTACAGATGAACTTAAGCGTAAAAAAGAACTGGATATTATTGGTGGTTCAGCATATTTAACAGATTTAACTAATTATGTTCCGACCTCAGCCCACGCCGAGGCTTATGCTCAATTGGTTGCACAAAAAGCAGTGCGACGCCGTCTAATTAAGGCCAGCAGCGACATATCCGAACTTGGATATAACGAAGAAACAACCACAGAGGAACTGCTGGAAAAAGCCGAATCTGAACTATTTTCAGTTAGTGACCAGTCTTTAAAGCAAGATATCGTAAGTATCGAAAGTATTTTGACCGAAAGTTTCGACCGCATGGAGGAATTGCATCGAAACAAGGGTTCCCTCCGAGGAATTAGGACCGGTTATCGTGATTTGGATACTATGACTGCGGGTTTGCAACGAAGTGACTTGATAGTATTAGCTTCACGACCTGCTATGGGAAAAACAACACTTGTTACAAACCTGGCATATAATGTCGCCACTATTGCAAAACAACCGGTCTTATTCTTTAGCCTAGAAATGAGTAAGGAACAATTGGTTGACCGTATGCTGGCAGATTCATCGGGCGTTGACGCCTGGAACATTCGAACCGGTAATTTATCGGATGATGATTTTAGCAAGTTATCCGAAGCGATGGGCGAATTGGCAGAGGCACCAATATTTATTGATGATACTCCGGGATTATCAGTTCTGGAAATGAGAACAAAAGCTAGACGAGCCAACCACGAACAGCCATTAGGGTTAGTTATCGTTGACTACCTTCAATTGATGCAGAGTAGCGGCCGAAGTGACGGAAACCGCGTCCAAGAGGTTGGTGAAATATCTAGGGGTCTTAAGTTAATCGCACGCGAACTAAATGTACCGGTTATCGGATTAAGTCAATTGTCTCGTTCGGTTGAATCGCGCAGTCCTCAAATTCCTCAACTTGCGGACCTACGAGAGTCTGGATCCATCGAACAAGATGCTGACATAGTAATGTTTATTTACCGCGAAGCATATTATAACCCTGAAACCGAGCGAGAAAACATCACTGATTTATTCATCGCTAAACACCGTAACGGTCCAACTGGCAAAGTAGAACTTTACTTTGATCCTGAACGTCTGCGCTTTACATCGCTTGACCGCAAACACGACGCCTAATCTATAGCTTCCAGCGTGATATAATTATACTAATGAATATTGGTAGATTTAAAATATCTGAATTATTTGTATATAAGTGGCGATATTACATTGGCTACGGACTTTTGGCGATTGGACTTTTGGTAATTTTGGTAATTATCGGAAGGTTTTTACCCGAAGGTATTTCAAGCCAAGAAATTCAATCGGTAGTCATAAGCGCCTCAACAACATATAGGGATTTTTGGTCGACGAATGCGATAAACCTACCATATCATTTGGCGCAGCATGTTTGTTTTGCCTTATTTGGAATTTCTCTCTTTACGATTAAACTATCCTCTATCATACTGGGGTTTTTAACAGCAGTCGGTTTAGTTTTACTACTTAGGCAGTGGTTCAAGCCAGGAATTGCTATTTTGACTTCGCTTATTGCCATTTCTACGAGCCAATTTTTGTTTTTTGCTCAAAATGGAACACCAGATATATTGTATCTATTTTGGCCAGTTTGGATTATATATATCGCCAGCCTAATAACCAATCAACAGCGATTTAGAAAATCTCTAATTGCTGTGTTTTTTGTCCTATCGGCATTAAGTTTATACACTCCTATCAGCATATATATTTTGCTTGTAATTTTTGGATCTATTGCAATTCATCCACACTTACGTTTTTTAATTAAAAAAATACAGCCGTACAGGCTTGTAGCCGGAGGAGTAGTATTGTTACTATTAATTGCCCCTTTGGTATTTGCAATGGTAAAAACTCCTAGTTTAGCATTGCGTTTGCTAGGAGTTTCAGTAAATTGGCCAGATTTTGGAGTTAACCTTGCTACACTCGGGAACCAGTATTTTGGTTTTGCAATAGGTGCACACGGTACAATTATGACTCCGTTTTTCGAATTGGGATCATTTCTTTTGATTGCTTTGGGTTCATATTTTGTCGTAAAGACTAGGGTAACCGCAAAAAATTACATAGTTACAATCTGGGTGCTGCTGTTAATTCCGATCATTATCTTTAACCCGAATTATACTGCAATAACTTTTCTACCCCTTGTAATCTTACTGGCTTCGGGTCTGCAAGGGCTATTATCTCATTGGTACCAGTTATTTCCGCTAAACCCATACGCCAGAATCGGTGGATTAATACCGGTAATTTTACTAGTTATCATTTTGGTGTCGTCTGGGATGAATAGGTATATATATGGCTATCTTTACAATCCGAATATTGCTCCAAACTTCAGTAAAGATCTTCAATTGATTCCAAAAGGAACGCATAATATCGTAGTAAGTAGTAGCGAACAGCCGTTTTATAAAGTTGTTGCTGAATATAAGAAAGACCTGGTGGTCTCAACTAGTCCGATCAATGATACCTTTTTGGCAACACGTGCCGCCAAATCCAATTATAATAGATACAAAATCGACCGAATAATCAGCTCTTCTACCAACCATGACAGCGACAGATTTTATATATACAAAAGGTAACAGATTAACGTATACTAATAGGTGAAACATATTACAAATTAAGGAGTAAATATCATGGCATTTGATCAAGTAAAAATGATGAATAATTTGCGAAAAGCGCAAAACGAATTAAAAAAAGAGATAATCGAGGTTGAGGCGGGCGAAGGGGCAGTAGTAGTCCAAGTTACCGGCGAACTAAAGATTAAAAACATTTCCATAAATCCCGAACAGATTGACTTAGATGATATCGAACAATTAGAGCATTGGCTAGAAATTGCGCTTCGTGATGGCCTTGCCAAAGCCCAAGAAGTTGCTGCAGAAAAGATGAAACCACTTATGGGCAGCCTGGGAAATCTAGGTTTATAGGAATCAAAATTGACACAATTACTCCCATCTGCACTAGTTGATACAATCAATGAACTTGGTAGCCTGCCCGGTGTCGGTTCGCGAACCGCCGAAAGATACGCATATTATTTACTAAGAAACGATAAACATATTAGCAAAAAATTAGCTGATTCCGTGCTAAAACTTCACAGCAGGGTAAAAAGTTGTCCCGTCACATTCGCTCTTATTGATGCCGATGAAACGATTTCGCCACTGTATAGCGACTCCTCAAGAGACAAGAAGTTAATTGCAGTTGTAGAAGAACCGCTAGACATTGTCGCACTGGAACGAACAGGTCAATTCAATGGAACCTACCATGTCTTAGGCGGAGCAATCAGCCCGATTGATGGTATAGGCCCCGAACAGCTACATATCCCAGAACTGTTAAAACGTATTAAAAACGATAAGGTTGAGGAAGTGATAATAGCCACTAACGCAAGCGTAGAGGGCGAGTCAACCGCATTATTTTTACAAAAGAATATAAACGATTCTGGAATCAAAATTAAATTAACCAGGCTAGCCAGGGGGATACCAGTCGGCGTCGATTTGGAATATGCTGGACAAATTACACTTACACACGCGCTAGAGGGAAGAAGGTTATTTTAATGTACGAAACTACAAAACAACTAATCGATTCTGCCAACAAAATTATTGTAATTCAAGCTGAGAATCCGGACGGCGACTCGCTTGGTAGTGCTTTAGCGCTAGAAGAAATTCTTGGTGATTTAGGCAAAGACGTCCAGTTGTATTGCCCAGTGGAAATACCAAAATATATGCGTTATATAAAAGGCTGGGATAGAGTCGAAAGCCAGTTTAACACTTCATCAGATTTAGCCATCGTGGTTGATACAATGGCCGAAGTACTATTAGCAAGAGTTCTTGACGCCCCAGGTGTCAAAAGCTTTTTTGAATCCCATCCTGTGATAGTAATTGATCATCACACTACGGATTCGAATCTTAATTTTCATCATACAGCACTTATCGAAGAGGCGGTTGCTACAAGTGAAATAATATATGAACTTGCAACTCGATCAAACTGGACAATAAATAAGCAAGCTGCAGAAAATCTTCTGGTCGCAATTTTAAGCGACAGCTTAGGCTTTACTGTTCAAAAAGTGACTTCTAAAACTTTCTTTATTTCAGGAAAACTAACCGAACTAGGAGCAAGTAGTTCGAATATAGAGAAACGACGACGTCAGTACATGAAAAAATCCGCTGAGATATTGAAATATAAAGGAGTACTGATTGATAGAATTGAATATTTCTTGGATGGCAAATTGGCATTAATTCGTATACCCTGGGAAGAAATTCAAGCCTACAGTGACCAGTATAACCCCAGCGTTTTAGTGCTAGACGAAATGCGCTTGGTGGAAGATGTTGAAGTCGCAATAGCAATTAAAACTTATCCTGACGGAAAACTAACCGGAAAACTTCGAAGCAACCTACCAATTTCTGCAATTATAGCCGGATTTTTTGGTGGAGGTGGACATGAGTACGCCGCTGGTTTTCGAGTTTACGAACCGATTGAGACTATCCTTCCCGAAATACTTGATGCAACCGATAAAGCAATAAAAGGATTTGAAAATGACACTAAGGCTTCATAACACATTGACCGGCAATGTTGATGAGTTTGTACCGCAGACTCCAGGAAAAGCATTGGTTTATACGTGTGGACCAACGGTTTATGATTATGCCACAATAGGGAACTTGGCTAGTTATATTTATTGGGATACGCTTGTTCGAATACTTATGGCAAACGATCTTGATGTAGTAAGGGTAATGAATATTACCGACGTTGGCCATTTAACAAGCGATGCTGACGAAGGCGAGGACAAACTTGAAAAAGGTGCCAAACGTGATGGGAAAACTGCTTGGGAAATAGCTTCGTTTTATACTGACTCCTTTATTGATGCGATGGAACGGTTAAATTTGATAAGGCCACAATATCTAGCAAAGGCAACAGACTATATTCCCGACCAATTAAACCTGATTCGCAAATTAAAAACCAAAGGATTTACGTATCAGATTGATGACGGCATTTATTTTGATACCTCTAGGTTTCCGTCTTATGCGGATTTTGCTCATTTGAATCTGGACGCCCAAAAGGCCGGGGCCCGAGTTGAGTTAAATCCTGAAAAACGAAATCATAGTGATTTTGCTCTTTGGAAGTTTACGCCAGCTGGTATAAAACGCGACATGGAGTGGGAAACACCACTAGATCTACTTGAGACAAACAAGAACGGTGATACAGACAAAATAATGGGGTTTCCTGGTTGGCATCTAGAGTGTAGCGCTATATCTATGACAATTTTGGGTGATACTCTTGATATTCACACCGGTGGGATTGATCATCTTCAGATACACCACACTAATGAAATCGCTCAGTCCGAAGCCGTAACCGGCAAAAGATTCAGCAATTACTGGCTTCATAATGAATTTCTAAAGGTTAATGGCACAAAGATTAGCAAATCTTTAGGCAATTTTTATACACTTGACGATCTAACCAAAAAAAACTTCACCCCAATGGATTTTCGTATGTTTATCCTGCAAGGCAATTATCGCAGTGAAGGCAACTTTACGTTTGAAGGTTTACAGGCTGCAAAAAACCGTTTACACAACTGGCGTAATGTTGCGGCTCTCCGTCATCAAACACATGATACCATTAAATCTGATTTTGAAACAAATCAAGATGAAAAAACCGTGTCGCTGTATGCAACTCCACAGGCAATTATCGAGGCAATAAATAATGATCTTGGTACCCCTGAGGCATTAAAAATAATTGATGACGCTTTTTCAACAATCCTAAAAGTTGGTCTGACAAAAATAAATCAAAATGCTTTAGTACAAT
Organism: bacterium; assembly: GCA_043724245.1. Classification (GTDB taxonomy): domain Bacteria; phylum Patescibacteriota; class Saccharimonadia; order Saccharimonadales; family Saccharimonadaceae; genus UBA1547. Next base: position 42,029 of record JAYSMZ010000004.1, on the reverse strand, counting down.
TGATTGATACTATTGACAGTATTCTTGGGTTGAGGATATTGAAAACAACTCCAGATATTTCCGACGACATTAAACAAATAATTATACAAAGAAACACAGCCCGCAATTCAAAAGATTGGGAAGGTGCTGATAATCTTCGAGATAGGCTTTTGGATAAGGGAGTCGTTTTGCGTGATAGCAAAAATGAAAGTATCTGGGAATACTCAAGCTAAAATTTGTATTTATTTTTTGGGAAAACGATCTTCGACCAGGACATTAATACATCCTGCTATTGGTATTGATATAATACCGCCAACTATACCGAATAAATAAATACCGATAGTTACGGCGATTAATATAGTTAAAACTGTTAAATCAATTCGCTTGGATTGTATTTTCGGAGATATATAGTTGGCCTCTATCTGCTGGTAAATAATAAAAAATACCAAAAATATTATGGCGGCCGTAACATTATTTAGAGCCAGAATCAAGGTAACGAAAAGTGAACCAACCATTTCACCAAAGAGAGGAATAAGAGAAAATACAAAGATTAGTGCTACTACTGGCATTGCTAGGTTTGTTGGAATAAGAAATATTATGCTAAGAATCAATACCAATGTCCCGGCAACAAGACCTGCAATCGTTGAGACAGACAATTGACCAATCACGTAGTTTGTTACGGCTTTATACATTTTACCAATAATTTTGCGATGGTGCTCCATTTGGTTTTTATCATTGTAAACAATCCAAATCCGATTCATCCACATCGGCCCCTCTACTAGCATTAAAAATGTTAGAACTATAACTAAGATAGAGGCCGTAAATACTGACAAGACCGAACCGATGCCGGAAATCAAGAATGATCCTATCCCAGAAGCAAAATGAGTGGCGCTGTTTTTTATTGACTCAAAAATTTTGTCAACATCCGGCTGTAGGTGATATTGCTTGATAAAATCGCTAATACCAGATGACTGATTCATAGCAGAGTTGACTAAACTTGGAACATTTTGAATAAATCTTGCTGTTTGCTCTACGATTGGTGGAACAATTAGAAAAACAACTGTGCCTAATACTAATATAACTACAATATATGAAATCGCTGTCCCTAAAACACGGCTTTTCCCCGGAAGTATTTTAGCTAAACGATTTACTGGAGGGCTAAGCGCGATTGCTAGGAAAAACGCCGTTCCGATTATTATTAGTGCTGTCCTGGCACTGTAAATTAACAGTGCTAATAGAGCAAATCCAATTACGACCAACCAAAACCGAACAAATGTGCGAGTGTCAATCTCTATTCTAACCTTCATAAAAAGTATTATACACTAGTTTTGTCTTCTTATCTTTTTTGCTGATTTAAAACTTAATTATCAGCATTGAACTAACAGGTTTACCTATTTCTTAAGCAAACTTTAAGTACATAAAGGTGTATAATGTAATTATGAGAGTTTTAATTATAGAGGATGAGCACAAAATTGCACAAGCATTAAAAAAGGCTTTGCAACAAGAAAATTATGCAGTCGACGTTTCATATGATGGCGACGACGGATACGCCATGGCAACAACCGAACCTTACGATTTATGTATTATTGACTGGATGATCCCGGGCGAATATGATGGCGTAGCTATTGTAAAAGCCATGCGAAAGGAAAAGATACATACGCCTGTGTTGATACTCACTGCGAAGGGTAGTATCAACGACAGAACTGCCGGACTTGATTCAGGAGCTGATGATTATCTAGCGAAACCATTTGCTCTGGAAGAACTTCTGGCACGAGTCCGTGCGCTACTTAGGCGTCCCGTTGAAGTCCAGCAAACTGTTCTGACGGTTGGAGATTTAAGTCTTAATACTGTTACTTTCGAAGTTAAGCGTGGTGAAACTCAAATCAACCTAACCGGCAAGGAATTCGCACTACTGGAATTTCTTTTACGCAATCAAGGGAAACCCAGCAACAAGGATACGATAATCAGTCACGTCTGGGATTATAATGCAGACGTACTGCCGAACACAGTTGAGGTGTATATGAAGTATCTGCGTCAAAAGATTGACGATCCTTTCAAAACGCATCTCCTACACACCATAAGGGGATTCGGTTACAAAGTTGAAGCAAAGTAAAAATTTGCCAACTATGTTTAAATCCGCAACACTTCGCCTAACTGGATGGTATTTGTTGACATTGATGGTTTTTAGCATCATTTTTAGTTTAATCATTTTTCAAGTAGCTACAAATGAACTGGGGGACAGGCTGGAAAGACTGGAAACAAGTTACTTAGGATCTAGCAATTCAAACACTAACCAGGCCCAATCCAAATCTTTAGCTCTAGAAAGTATCAGATTAATTGAACAGGGTAAAGCATCAACAAACTTGTCAGTCGAGTTGTTATATATTAACATATTTGTACTTGTAATAGCAGGTTTTGGAAGTTATTTCTTTGCTTGCAAAAGTTTGGCACCAATTAAAAAAGCTCACGAAATCCAATCTCGCTTTACTAGTGATGCTAGTCATGAGCTTCGAACGCCGTTGGCAATTATGAAGACGGAACTAGAGGTTGCCCTTCGCGACAAAGAAGCATCGGCAGAAACATTACGAGAGGTGTTGTCTAGTAACCTAGAAGAGGTTGATAAATTAACAAAATTATCTGAGATGCTTTTAAACTTGTCACGACTTAGTAGCGTGAAATTAAAACTTACGTACGTAAATTTAAATAAAATCGTAAATGATACTATTAAAAAATTAAAGTTGCCCGCAAAACAAATTAACATTAAAGCCAAAGGACAACAAATTATTCATGGGAATGAGACGGCTATCATAGATTTAATAAAGGTCTTGATAGACAATGCTATTTTATACAGCCCAAAAGAATCAGTGGTTGAAGTCAATATTATTAGGCATGGACAATTTGCTAAGTTTGAAATTCGAAATAGGGGTCAAGGAATTAGCCCAGATAAGATACCATATATCTTTGAGCGATTTTACCGAGCCGATACATCGCGTACAGATGGTGGGCATAAAGGATATGGTCTGGGACTTGCATTGGCAAAAAGTATTGTAGATATCCACGACGGAGAACTCCATGTTACAAGCAAGCAAAATGAATGTACCACTTTTACGCTATTGTTACCTTTAAACTCTTCCGTTCAAGCAAAATCAAAAAAATAACGATAAAAATAATTAGCACTTTATTCTTGTTTTCTAATCCGCTTTCCTGCTTGAATCGCAATAATCCATTGCAGAATAAGTGTACCAAATATCATAGCAAGTAACGGCCACGAATTACGCCCGGCAGGCATTGAAAAGTTAAAGAAATCTCTGAAATAGTCGAATCCAAAACTTACAGAAATAACCACTAAAACTGTTAACGTATACAAAATTCGAGCAATTTGTGATTTTCGATTATTCTTGACGTTAAACATCATTGGTACTAGGTACACCAAGTAAACACCAAAAAAGGTGGCAATTATTACGGTTGTTGTAGACACACCCATTGCATCATTTGGATGCATTATGTGCAACAATGTGTAGGCAGAGGTAATCATAATACCCGACAAAATGGCAATCGGAGCCACCGCAAACAGTGTGTCATTCCAAAAATGACGTGGCGAAAGTCGCTGTTTCGGCGACGGTGGAAACAATGTCCACATCAACGTTGGAACTGTTACCAAAAGAATATTAATAAAGGTGACGTGCCTAGGTTCAAGTGGGTAAACAAACCCAAATAATAAGGTCGTCAGAATAAGAACTAAACCAAATATAATTTTATGGAAAAATAGAGTTGCGATAAGTTCTATTGCTTGAATAATTCTGTTTCCAAGTCGCATCCCGATAGGCAACGAATTGAACGAGTTGTCAAGAAGTACGATGTCCGCAACGCGCCTAGTGGCAACTGCTCCCGAATACATCGCTACCCCCAGATCAGATTTCTTAAGAGCAAGTGCATCATTTACTCCGTCCCCAACCATGCCTGTAAAATTATTTAATTTTTTAAATGTTTCGATTAATTTTTCTTTTTGTTCGGGTAAAACCCTTGCAAAAATAGTTGTTTTAGCAACGGTTTTTTCCCAGTCTCTTTTTTTTATTTTTTGAAGCTGGGTACCAGTAAGTACATTACCGTGATTACTAATTCCTGCCAAACTTGCAATATATTGAACTGTGTTCGGGTTGTCGCCACTTATAACGCGAAGGCTTACTCCGTTTTGTTGTAAATATCTAACAGTTTTTTCTACACCAACTCTTAAGTCATTGGACAGGATTAACAGCCCGACAGCTTTACCGGTCTTGTCTTTAAGCTCTTTAATAGATGATTTGGGGTCTTTTGATAGTCCAACCAATAGAACACGCTTTCCTTCATTTGTAAGTGTTTCAACTCTGTGTTTTTGAATTGTATTCAGGGGCGCGAATTTACTTACATATTCAGGAGCTCCGATAACAATATTCATGAACTTTCCATTAATTTCCACTTTAACCCCACTCATTTTCCTAGCTGAAGAAAAAGCTAAAGTTTGGATTATTTTATAATGACCAAGCGGTTTTAAATCTTTTTTTAGCGCTTCACTTGTTGAGCTTCCACTACTGGTTTCATTTACTGCAATACTAACCAAATTTAGGATTTGTGGTTCACTTGGATCAAATATCTCTAAATCTTCAAACTTTATCTTGTCGCTTGTCAGTGTCCCGGTTTTATCTACACATAATACGTCCAATAATGCCATCGCTTCGATAGCGGCAAGTTTTTGCGGTAGTACCTTGGCACGAGCCAGTTTTAACGAACCATAGGCAAACAACAACGAGCTGGCCAGTAGAAGACCTTCAGGGACTATTACAACAGCTCCAGATGCTATTGTTTTGAAGATCACCACAGAATTTTGACCTGCAAAATAATAAACTATTAAAATCAATACTGATAGCCCAAGTGCGCCAAAAGTCAACCAAGTTATGGCAATAGAAATAGAGTGTTGAATCGGGGTTAATACGGGGTTATAACGCTTAAGAGTTGACGCCATCGTTCCAACTTTAGTATTTTGTCCTACAGACTCCACTAATACTGTCGCACCGCCTGCAACTACCGCACTGGCTGCGAAAACGATTGACCCGACATTTTTTTCAATAGGTGATGATTCACCTGTTAATATTCCCTCATCAGCTTCTAGGCCAGCACTAGTTATTACTTTGCCATCAGCCGGAACTTCGTCACCTAAATCAAGTCTAATTGTGTCACCAACTAAGAGTTTATCAAATAAGACCTCTTCGGTCGTCCCGTTGCTTTTTATTAACTTTGCTGTAGGTGCGCTCATAAGTTCAAGTTTTCTTAATACACGAGCTGCACGCACTTCTTGAACGATTGCTAGTAATGTATTAACAACAATAACAGCGGATAAGAACAAGGCATCTCTAAAATCTTTTAGGTATGTAAGAATTATTGCCAAAAACAATATCGCAATCACAATAGGTGATAAGGCATTTCGTCTTAGAATAACAAAAAAATCTTTCATCTTCATATATTATAAGATTAATACGCCTTAATAGCCACTTGTTTTGAGATTATAATTTTTAAGCTTTAGTTCAGTATTGCTTGTCATAATAGAGTTACGAAAATATTAAAAAGAGGAGGCTTCATAATATGAATACCACCATCAGTAAAGATAAAATTACACTACTTAGTAAAAAAGGCATGAAAGAAATTAAAAGGGAACTTGTTCAGTTAGAAAATGACAAGTGGCACGTTTTAAAATCCTTGCGTGAACTAGATAAAACACTTGGTCGCGATGAACGACTTAGTAGGATTGAAATGGTAGCAGATCTGGATATTATCGAATCAAAAATTGATGATAAAAAAATAATCTTGTCAACGTCAAAACTTATACCAAAAAAACGTTCGCAAATACGCGTTGCAATTGGTTCAGTCGTTGATTTGATTGATAAACACGGGCACTTTTTCCGATTTAAACTAGTTGATAGTGTCGAAGCGAACCCTAGTGATGGACGAATATCAAACCTAAGCCCGCTTGGACAAAATCTAATTGGAAAATCACTACAGGACACGGTAGAGTGGGGAAACGGCAATAGAGTAAATAGTTTCCAGTTAGTCCGCATAACTTGAAGTAATTACTAGGAGTGGCTGAACTGGCTGTTATAAAGTTCGGCGTAATATCCATTTTTCTCGAGCAGGCTTTCATGTGAGCCTTGTTCTACAATATTTCCATCACGCATAACTAGTATCACATCGGCATTGCGAATAGTTGACAGACGATGAGCAATCACAAAACTAGTACGCCCATGGCTAAGTTTATCCATTGCAGATTGAATCAGCAGTTCGGTTCGAGTATCAACAGAACTAGTTGCTTCGTCCAGAATTAACATTGGCGCATCTGCCAAAATTGCTCTTGCAATAGTTAGTAATTGCTTTTCACCTGCTGAGATACTGTCGGCAGTCTCGCTAATAATAGTTTTATAACCTTTCGGCAGGGTATTGATTAGGTGGTCAACATGAGCAGCTTTGGCGGCCTCAACAATCTCTTCATGAGTAGCATTCGGCCTGCCATAGGCAATATTTTCTGCAATTGTCCCTTGAAACAACCATGTGTCCTGAAGGACCATACCGAATAGTTGACGTACATTATGACGATTCATCGTCTTGGTATCGACACCATCAATTTTAATTACACCACTGTCAATATCATAAAATCTCATCAGCAAGTTTACGATAGTAGTTTTTCCAGCACCGGTTGGACCAACAATAGCTAGGTTTTGTTTGGGTTTAATTTTGACCGAAAAATCCTTAATAACTGATTGGTCTTTGTCGTATCCAAAGTTTACATTTTCAAATATTACTTCGCCGTTTATTGATTCTGAGTTTATTGACTCACGTGCCTTTTCGGTCTTTTCTTCATTGGAACCTAGGAACTCAAAGATACGTTCGGCTGCCGCCGCGGTCGCTTGCATAACATTGGCGATATTAGCCGTCTGAGAAATCGGCTGAGTAAATTGGCTCATATACTGGATAAAAGCTTGGATATCACCGATTGTTACTTTGCCATTTATTGCCAGCCAGCCTCCGACAACTGCGACGGCGACATAGCCAATATTACTGATAAATTGCATTATCGGCATCATCAACCCTGACCAAAATTGAGATTTCCATCCATTATTGTGAAGTTTTTTGTTTATATGCTTAAAGGTTTTAATTGCTTGTTCCTCACCGTTGAAAGTTTTAACTATCGCATGGTTACTGAACATTTCGTCAATGTGACCGTCAATTTCACCCAAAGCAGCTTGTTGTTTTGAATAATAACGTTGTGATCTCTTAACTATTAGCGTAATTATCAGCATGCTGATTGGCAGAATTAAAATCGCAATCAAAGTTAACTGCCAACTAATAGATAGCATCATAGCCAAAATACCGACAATCATTACAATAGACGTGATAATTTGGGTCATGCTTTGATTTAGGTTTTGGCTAATTGTCTCGACATCGTTTGTAATGTGACTTACGATTTCACCGTTTTCATGCCTGTCAAAATAACGTAAGGGAAGGTGAGTAATTTTTTCAGATATATCCCGTCGAAATTTGTAAGTTATTTTTTGGGATATCGAAGTCATAATCCAACTTTGGAGATATGTAAATATTGCACTAATTGTATAAAGCCCGATTAGCCAAAAGCCAATTACGGCAATATTGTCAAAGTTGATGCCTTTAGGGCTAAACAGGCCGTTGATAATCTCATCCGTCATATTTCCCAATACTTTAGGACTGACGATAGCAAACGACGCACTAATAATTGCACATAAAAAGACGATACCTAACAAAATCCAGTATGGTCTGAGGTATTTCAAAACTTTCAACATTGTCTTTTTGAAATGCTTTGGCTTTTCAGGTTTGGCTGTCATACCCATACCCGGGCCACCCCTAAACTCTACTATTGGTCGTTTTGGCTGTTGCTGACTTGGCTGTTTTTCCATAATTAAATTACCTCCTGGAGTTCGCGGTCAGACAACTGAGACTGAGCTATTTCTCGATATACATGCGACGTCTTTATTAGTTCTTGGTGAGACCCCATACCTACAATTCTGCCTTCGTCCAACACAATAATCTTATCCGCGTGCATAATTGTACTAATTCGCTGAGCAACAATAATCAAGGTTGCTTTTGAAATTTCATTTTTAAGTGCGCTGCGTAGTTTTGAATCGGTTTTAAAATCAAGTGCCGAAAAACTGTCGTCGAATAAATATATTTCTGGTTTTTTGGCAAGAGCCCTGGCGATTGACAGTCTCTGTTTTTGCCCACCCGATATATTAGTACCTGCTTGCGAAATTGGACTATCCATACCATCCGGAAGATTATTAATAAACTCATTGGCCTGAGCTGTCTTGGCAACTTTTTCAATTTCTTCATCACTCGCACCAGGCCTACCAAAGGCGATATTACTACCAATCGTACCCGAGAAAAGAGACGCCTTTTGAGGTATATATCCTATATGGCTGTGAAGTTTTGACTGGGCAATATCACGGATATTAACGCCATCAATCAAAACCGATCCTTTTGACACATCATAAAGTCGAGGAATCAAATATAGAATTGTTGATTTGCCACTACCGGTTCCACCAATTATTGCAGTAGTTTGGCCTGGCTGGGCAAAAAAAGAAATGCCTGACAATACCGGTTGTTCTGAGCCCAAATAACCAAAACTTACATTATCAAATTCAACCACACCAGTTATTCGTTCAGGCAACACAGTAGGGGATTCTGGTTCGTTAATCGTAGGTTCTGTCGCCAATACTTCGTTAATTCGTCGTCCCGAGACAGCAGCCCTTGGCACCATAATAAACATCATCGATATCATCAAAAATGCAAAGATGGTTTGCATGACATATTGCATCAATGCAAAAAGACTTCCAACCTGTAAACTGCCGTCGTTTATTAAATAGGCACCAAGCCATACAACTGCAAGCGAAGCCAGACCCATTACAAGAGTCATTGTTGGCATCATCAGATTCATAATTCGGTTTACAAAAATATTTAATTTGGTCGTTTGTTGATTAATTTTATCGAACTTTTCCTGTTGGGTTTCATCGTTGTTGTATGCACGAATAACCTGAACCCCTGTCAGCATTTCTCGAGTTTGCAGACTTAATTTATCAACAAAAGACTGAATCTTTGTAAATTTTGGTATAACAACAATAAATAACATTGTTATTAACGCCACCATTACACCAATCGCTGCTGCCATTATCCATGTCATCGAAGGCGCCAGCTGATAAGCTTTGATAATTGCTCCAATTCCCATAAATGGTCCCAACAGAGCCATTCTAAGTACCATTGCCATGACATTCTGTATTTGTTGCATATCATTAGTAGATCTTGTTATCAAAGACGCCGTAGAAAAACTATTAAACTCACTTAGCGAAAAACACTCAACTTTTTTAAAAACAGCCTCACGTAATCGATGTGTGTAGCCAGCCGATATCCTAGCCGCCAAAAAACCAACACATATGGTGAAAATACCGCCCAATAACGCCAGCAAAAGCATTGCAACACCGTTACTCCAAACAGCATTTAAATCCTTTTTTACAATTCCATCCGTAATTATTTTAGACATATAGTCGGGAAGCGAAAGGTTAACAAAAGATTGCCCCCAGACGAATAGGATCAAAATAATCAACAAGAAAATATATGGCTTGAAATACTTTACTAAATGCCGCACTAAGTTTTTTACCCTTTCAAGCTGTTCTTGATTTCATACTTATCATACTAATTATACACCAGTTTTTGTTTCGTGTCTATGCTTTTTAACGAATTACTACTTGGTCGCGCTGTGGTCCAACGCCTATCATTTTAATCTGCACACCGGTTTTGCCTTCAATAAACTTAATGTAATTTTGGGCATTTTTAGGTAAATTTTTGAAAACACGGGTATCTCTGATATCCTCGGTCCAATTTGGCAGATATTCATAAACTGGTTTACTTTGTTCCAGTTTATATGCTGCGTCAGGTGCAATTTCTAGTGTTTTACCTTTGCGCTCGTAAGAAACACAGATAGGGATTTTTTGACCGAAGCGCTGAACCCAGTCAAGTTTGGATAGTGCCATTGTAATTTTGTCGGATTCACCGTTAATCATTAATGCCCGACGTACCTGAGGTAAATCAAAATAGCCTAATCTTCGGATTCGACCTGTCGTCGTTCCTTTTTCGGCATCTATCGTATTCATGTCACCATGCAATTTTAGTAAAACATCTTTGTCGGAAATTTCAGTTACAAACGGTCCGCCACCGACATGGGATTGTACAGCCTTGGCGACACCGGTAACCTTATCAATGAACGATGCCGGTACGCCCAATCCAGATGCTACACCACCGGCAGTTGTCGAACTGGAACTGGTAAACGGATACATTCCATGGTCAATATCCAGCAGGAATGCCTGTGCGCCTTCGGCCAATACCTTGGCGGGTTGAAATTTTCGAAGCTGCTGATTCAAATAAAAAACTGTGTCGGTTATAAATTCGGCTAGGATTTTAGCATTTTCAATATATGTTTTAGTAACTTCCTTTTCATCGATTTGCGCCAAGCCCGCTACTTCACGAAGTGGTCGTTGGGCCTTTAGTCCTTCGGAAACAATAGTTTCTAGTTTTAACATGTCATTTTTAATAATTTCTGTTCTTACCCCAATTCGCATTGCCTTATAGGATGAAACCTGAGCAATTCCGGCTTTAGTACTACCTTGACCACCTTTACCAGATTCGCGAATCTCATCGTCGTATATGTGATGGGGAAGTATCAAATGCGCAGCCGAACTAATTTTTAGGTTATCGCGCGAAACATTAATACCTTTGGAGCGAATATCGGAAATTTCTTCGTTTAATTTTACAGGGTTTATTAATGTTCCATTACCAATAATATTCATTGCATGGGGGTGTGCAATCCCCGATGGCACCAAATGCAAAGCTAAATCGCGGCCATCGGGCAATACGACAGTGTGGCCAGCATTATTCCCACCGTTAAATCGCGCTACAATATCGTGAGTATCCGAGAGCATGTCAACAAAACGACCCTTACCCTCATCTCCCCGTTGAAGTCCAATAATTACATCTACCGCCACGGCTACTCAGTATAGTAAAGCAGTAAAGAATTTACAACTTTGATATTTATCGATATAATTTTAATCGAGAAACATTAATAAGGATAGATTATGATAGAAATTTTTAAAAATATGTGGCGCCGTAAAATGCGCACAACACTAACGGTCTTTGGTATCGCAATCGGAGTATTGGCACTAGTAGTTATGGGTTCCATGGCGGAAAAATTAAACCTGTTAGTTGACGGTGGAGTTAAATACTACCAAGACAAAGTACAGGTTACCTCCGGTACGATGGGAATGACATCAGTCCCACTTAAGGTCGACATGAAAAACGATATAGAAAAAATAGACGGCGTCGGTTATGTATCGCCGATAATTTATACTACTCTAGAGAAAGATTCCAGCGCTGTAAGTTTCGGCCCGCCAGCATCAATCTCGGCGGGGGATATGGAAGCAGAAAAATACGAAAGCTTTAAAATGTCACTTGCTAGTGGCCGTCGATTAACAAATGAGGACAAGGGTAAAATTGTTATCGGTTACGATTTGGTGAAAAAACTGAACGCTAAATTGGGTGAAAAGGTTAGTATTAGAGGAAATAAATATGAAGTAATCGGTGTTTGGGATAAAACTTTTACCGCACCCGATACGAGCGTTTCTATGGTGCTAGCTGACGGACAGGATATAGTCTATAACGACTTGCCGCAAATAATTAAATCCGCCGTAAAACCTAGTGATATTGTTTCCGGATTTATTGTTTATCCTAAAAAAGGTGTTGATCCTAATGAATTGGCAAAAAAGATTCAAAAAGAATCAACAGGTATTACCGCTACCGGTCCCAAACAATTCCAAGAACAGGTGGTAAATGCGGTGAAAATGTTCAACTCGATTATTTATGGGATTGCGATTATCTCATTGTTGGTTGGTTCACTTTCAATTATCAATACTATGACAATGTCGGTCAGCGAAAGAACGCGTGAAATCGGCGTTAAAAAAGCCGTAGGCGCAAAAACCAGCTCAATCCTAAGCGAATACCTGACCGAAGCTGGAATCATCGGATTTATCGGTGGACTGGTCGGCATTGGACTAGGTGCTTTGATTGTAAACGCCATTAACTCGGCGATGGAACAGGGCGGGGACAAATTATTCTTGTTAACACCAAGGTTGGCACTAGGAGCGTTGGTGTTCGCGATTATTCTTGGCGTAGTAGCCGGAATAATCCCAGCCGTACATGCAACCAGAATAAATATAGTTAAATCGCTGAGGGAGGAATAAAATGACCCAGTCAATCTTGAAACTCAGTAACCTACGAAAAGTTTATATAATCGGTAATTTAAAAACTGCGAAAAAAGCTCAGCATGAAATTCAGAAACTCCATAAAAAATATGAAAAAATCTGTTGCGAAGAGGGGGCCGCATACAAAGAAATCGAAAAACAGCTCGACCATGCTCAAAGTTTGTTCGCTCAGGAAAAATATGAAGAAGCCTACACGTATCTGACCAGACGAGGCATTAAACGTGGTCGGCACGACAAGGGTGTTGTAGTGCATGCTTTGAACGGTGTTAATTTGGAAATCAAAGAGGGCGAAATGGTAGCAATCATGGGACCGTCTGGTTCCGGGAAGTCAACACTTCTTAATATGCTAGGTCTTTTAGATTCCCCTACGACTGGACAAATTTACCTGCGCGGGAAAAATGTAACCAGTATCAAAAACAATAAGCTACCTGAAGTCCGCTCAAAAGATCTTGGATTCGTCTTCCAATCATTCAACTTGATTCCTACACTTACGGCAATTGAAAACGTAATGCTACCGCTTAAATATTCCAGAACACCAATATTGGAACGCCGAAAACTAGCCGAGGAAGCGCTGGAGCGTGTAGGACTGAATGACAGAATACACCATACACCAAATGAACTATCCGGCGGCCAAAAACAGCGCGTTGCCATTGCCAGGTCTATCGTCAATAAACCGGCAATAATCTTTGGTGATGAGTTAACCGGCGAATTAGACACAAAAATGACCCGCGAAGTCATGCAATTAGTACTCAACCTAAATAAACAAGGTCAAACATTTATAATAGTTACTCATAACCCCGAAGTTGCAAAACTTTGCGAACGAACAATAACAATAATCGATGGAAAGGTAGCAAAATGAGTGAAAAAAAGACCGAAGAATTCGTTTTGAACGGCGAAGAAGTGCTAGCAAAAATCAAAGAGTTAATTAATGAAGGTAATATCAGACGAATCATCATTAAAGACATGAATAATAAAACTTTAATAGAAATTCCTTTGACAATTGGTGTAGTCGTGGCAGTTCTTGCCCCAGTTTTGGCCGCCGTCGGTGCCCTGGCCGCAATTGTCACAAAATGCAAAATTATTGTAGAAAAGAAATAGTACTACAAAAGTTCTAGGTCTCGCGCCCCATCTGATTTATCAATCCGATTAGCTTTTATCCGTGCGTTAATTTTAGCCATATTTTTTACGACCACATCGTCCAATGTCACGCCAAGCCGTTTTGATGCTACATAGGCAACGTTCAGATATATTTCGGCTACAATTGTTGCTATATTTTCAGCTTTTCCGTCATATGATCCTCCCATATGAATCTCGTTGGCTGTTTCTCCGCGTGTATATTGTTGATCGACACAGCTTCGAACAGTTACCGAGTCAAAGATTATCAATTCAATGTGTTCATCTGGGTTTAAATCTGGCTCGTCGAAATCAACATTTCTGGCCGGTGAGGCCAACGGTTCAAAGCCTTGAGCAATCAAATCACTTATATCAGATATTGTAATGTCCGACTGTTTAGTCGCCAATTGTGTTGAAGTGTCGCGCCAAGGTATTGTTTCTATCATTTGATCCTGGTCGTAAAATGCAACACCCATTGTATATTCATAAAGGCGCCGTTTCAAAGCCGCGTCAATATCTGCCGAGGAATTTGATGCCAAAGCGGTCGCACACCATAATACATCGCCAAGTTCACTCAACAACTCTGATGCTTCGTGAGATTCAGGGTTATTACCACTATGCACAAAAGTTTCGTCAGCCTCATGTAATTCGCCACTTTCTTCCATTAGTTTGCCAGCAAAACGACCCGCCGCATCGTACGTACCATGTTTAGTTTTCCAACCAATTTCTGCCCACTCTTGATAATCCGTTATCGTTGTTATATCTGTTATTTGGCGTTCTGGATAAAGATAAAAAAGATCATCAACCTCTACAGAATCGGCTTCAGCTCCCGAATTTGAATACAAATTTGATTGATTGGGGCCGAATGGTCTATAGCCTTTCGAACCTTTATTTATAAATGTCTTCATTATTTACTTCTGTCTCTTATCAAAAGCTAAGTATACAATTTTTTTGAAATTATCAAAAGCATAAGAATAATGTTCGCTGTACACTTGTCCTAAGGTGTTATAAAATAGGGGACAACAGGTTTATGACCTGCTTTTGTTGGGGATTAGCCAAGTGGTAAGGCACGTGGTTCTGGTCCACGCATTCGGGGGTTCGAATCCCTCATCCCCAGCCAAGCATTGCGCCAAACAAGACCTTATGTCGTGATATACATTTGTAGTCTGTTAGGAATATCGCTCGGAAACGTAAAAAACCGACTTTTTTGGTCGGTTTTTTAGTACTGACTCGTTTAGTTCTAATCAACTATTCGTGTGACCGTGACCCCATATCGATATAGGGTATAATCAATAGTATAAAGGAGATACTAAATGGAAAAATTAAATCAACTCATTGAAAAAGCTCAGCAAGTTTGCAGTGAACCTTATAAGACTCCAAAATATGACTTATGGCTTCACGATGCACATCAATATATTGCAAATACTTTTGGACAGGATCTGGTAAAGATATTTGATAATATTCTCGAGATTCGTGTATTCCGCATGGGTGAAGATATGCGAGCCGCACGTAATGAGCGGCTGCAAAGAGCTATTGAATTTATGGAGGAATTAAAAAACAGAGATGCCAATTCTGATTTATCTTCATCTACTACCCAAACAATCCAAGAAGCAAAGGAAGCAGTTCACGCAAGGTTTAACCGAACGAATATAACAGTCACCGGTAACGCCACTTTTGGTGATAACAGTCCATTAAACCAAATTCAAATTACAGAATTTATTACAGCTTTAGCCGAAGAGGCCGAAAAATTACCCGATACTCCAGAAAAGAAGAGTTTACTCCATAATTTAAAATCAATCTTGGAAAATCCTACGATTGCCTCAGTGGCTGGGGGATTTATTGGCGGAGTCGTACAAGGGCTTGTAAAATAAATTGTCGGCAATAAGCTTTTTATTATGTAGGGCAAGATCGATATTTATATTTCTAACAAGTCTTGTTTTTTCAAATATACTACCTTCATATAAAACATATTTAACATACCCACCGATCATATCCTGTTTGTCATAATTTTCATTAGTCACACTCATCATTCTACTGAATTTATCAATTGCATCGCGCAATCCCGGCTCGATTTCCCGTAAATCTGTGATTAACTCATTTCGCATATTACATAATTCTTCAACAATGCCTCGTTCTGAAATATACGGTTCTTTGCAATTGCGATTGACTTGTCGCGAACAGTGATAATATACAAATTGCGGCTTATTCCCATTTGCATAATGCCTAGTATGTTCTTCGCCAACTATGCTAGCACCGCAACTATAACATTTCAGGAACTGTTTAAAAGGAAACTCTTTTGAACCCCATTTAGTCTTGATAGGCACTTTTAACTGTTCTTTTACCTTCATAAATAGGTCTTTATCGATCATTGGTTGATGATTACCTTTATACCATTTACCTGATCCTTTTGGGTATTCGAATTCGCCGTAATAGAAGCTGCTTCCGAGCATACGATAAATCATACTGAGTGGAATATTTTTGCCGCCACGAGTTTTTATGTCATTGTCTATTAACCATTGTCGAATATGCCTCCCACCTTTCCCAGCTGCCGACATTTCAAACATCTTCTTAATATACGGAGCTCGTTCCTCGTCAATTATTACATCACGAGCGCCACCGGTTGCTGCCCGTGTAAAATAACCAAGTGGTGGCATACACGGTCTCCATCCCATCTCGCATTTTGCACGGATACCTCGTTTGACATTAACGCCACGATTATCATTCTCGAGCTTCGCCTGTGAACACAGGATCATTAATAAGAATTTTTCGTTTGGTGTATTACTGAAGCTTTGTCCAAAAGTTCGTATACTATGGAGCTTATTGCCGTCCATGAGGTCCACTAGTGATCCTAAATCTCCAGCATTGCGGGATAATCTGTCTGGCGCCCAGGTCAAAACACCATTAAACTTTTCAGCCCTAAGGTCGTTTAGTAACTCATTAAATACTGGGCGGCAGCCTGATTGTTTAGCCGAGTGGCTTTCATGTTTAGTCTCAACAATCTCCAATCCATCACGTTCCGCAAGCGCCAACATCTCCTTTAGTTGCGAATCGATCGACATCGTTTGTCGCTCGTCTTGCTCACTTGATTTGCGGGCATAAAGGCAGTATTTTATATCTGTTATAGGTTGCATTGCAAGCACAACAGTACCGCCAAATAGATATTAAGTCTAGCTAACGGTCAAAGATACTTTGGAAATACTTTTGAAAATGTGTCCGCTGTTTCAACTAGCCACTGAATTAACGTATTTGACTCGTTTTCATCCAAAAAATCTCCTTCGTGGATGGCCGTGATACGACTTGCTTTCTTTTCAGGAAGTTCATTCCAATCAAGTTTCATTTCGAGTTTTTGTTCGATTGCATCTTTCGAATTCATTAGACTATGAAACAAGTCCTTATTATCAGGGATATACAATTCCACTGCTACTTTTTGCTCTCTTGAGTTAAGGGTTAGGCTTAAATGCGTTAGCGAAGAACGAATCGAAATATCATACCAATGCTGTGGAGATGTTTTACGCCAACTCCGTATATATTTAGAATTTTGCTCTCCATATTCTCTCAACTGTTCAAAAAATTCCTGTTGTTTAAGTTTCAGATCACTAACGACATTGCCTGACGCACTTTGTTTGACTGTTTTAGCCCAATCATTCGGCTTGGCAACAATATTAAATCGTGGCGCTGGTCTAGATTCACCAATTTTCCATGCCTCAATTTGAAGCAAGAAGAAATTTGCTTCTTCAGTCGTGTTTTCGTTTAGCCAATTTACAGCTTGTTCATGTTCTTCTCGGGCCCGTTCAACGATCCAAACAATAATTTCAGCCTTAAGGCCAGCTGCGTAGGTGATTATTTTACCAAGATGATCATGGTTAGTAAGTTCCAGTTGATTTTCAATAACAATTTTATGACCACTTTCGTCTTCCGCCAGAATATCTACATGAAACTGGCCAACACCAACTTCAGTTTGCATGTTAATAATATCTGTTCCAATAGTTTCGCTGAGAAGCTGAATATTTTCAGGAAGTGCTAGCCACTGAGTAAAATCTAATGCTTCATGCTTCCAAACTTCACGAAGTGGAATTTGTACTAATTTGCTAAGTTCAATCATGCATTTAGTATAAACTAAATCGCATTCGATATATATGCTTCCATCGTTTTCTTAACATATGTATATGCTTTTATATTTTTACCCCCGATGTGCCATTCACTAATCAAAGTTACGTCAGTACCTTTTTCTCCTAAGTAAGCCTTACCATCCTTGTAATTATAAATAGTTGCTACTCCGTATGGGGTGTCAATTATCCATTCAGTATCTACTTTATATTCATCCCCATTATTAACCGGCTCCCCAAAAGTTTTTACAATTTGTCCATATGTTGAATGCACATAACCTAGAAAGCTTGTACCTGATTGTTTTTTTATCCATCCTTTGTAACTCGTCATGATTTATTATCCTTTCTTGCAAGGTACAGAGTACCGCAAATATTAAAAATAGCTAGTGATACTGTTTCTTTTCTTCATCTAAGTATTTAGCGCCGTATGACTCGTATACGTCGTCGTCACCCATAAAAAAGAAGCTAAAAGTATTGCCCCACTTTACATTTGTCTGTATGTAGTTCAAACCCATTGAAACTGCATCAGCCAGATCATCGTGTTTTTCAACACCAAAGCCCACAAGTTGCTGGACAATCGGTGCGATTGAGCGATCATTCGGAAAGTACACCATACCTTGTTCGAATAAAACACTTGCCAATTGAAGTCTAGCGCGTTTATCGGTATGAATTTTAATCCCTTTCGATTCGATTTCTCGATCATTTAGCTGTTCTATTACGGCGGCTTGATATTGGACCTGTTCGACAAGTACCCTAGGTCTCTGTTTGGAATCACTGTTTAATGAATGATACATGGCTGCAATCGTATCCAATGTAGCCAAATGTGTAATCTTTTTATTAACAAAATGTTTATCAATATAGTATTTTCGTTCTTCGGGCTTATGTCCAAACATATGGATTATGATTATTGCTGTAAAATCAGCTGATGCGCTTTGAGAAATTGCCAGATCGACTGATAAAAACGAATTAATATATTCATTAGCATCGTTCTTTTCTGGTAATTTGTCGTAATATTGTATCCATGTTGCATCGATTACCTGATCTTCGTCAGGGATGATACGGAGCATATATTCGCGTTCCCACGCTATGCGGCTACCAACATTGCGCTTTAAGGTATCGAGCGACGCTTTGTCGG
Source organism: bacterium (assembly GCA_043724245.1). Taxonomy (GTDB): domain Bacteria; phylum Patescibacteriota; class Saccharimonadia; order Saccharimonadales; family Saccharimonadaceae; genus UBA1547. Next base: position 23,334 of record JAYSMZ010000004.1, on the reverse strand, counting down.
GATATTTGCCCGGCCACAAACTAATATTTGATCTGATGATTGGCCATTCGCGATATACACCATCTATTTCGTTATTTTCAATCCGTTCCTTAAGACGCATTAACAATGAATCTTCATGGAGTAGGTTGCCCACAGCAATACGTTTGGTATTAGTGTCGCCTGCAGGGATAATCTCACTCGTATACCAATCAAAAGTTTTATTGCGTCCTTCGCGTGTTTTTACTGATGCCATATCTTCTACGTCGTCGGCAATGATCAAATCTGGACGGTAAGCACCATGACGAATGCCGCGCACACTTTGTTCGGTAGATATAGCAGTAATTCGTGCATTATATTTTTGAATAAACAAAGAGGTTGAACCCCATTCTTCACGTTGTTCAATAAACGGTCCCATGTCATTTGCAAGCAGTTCATTACTTTCAAGCTCACGTTTAATATTAGTTAAATGAACTCGTGCTTGATATTGCGTTTGACTTGCGATTAATACAAACTTTTTTTGTTGCCGGCCCACTACTGCCCAAATAGGGTAGCTCATTGTTAATATGGTTGATTTAGCTGATCCGCGAAAAGCTACAATTACAGCAAGTGGCAACGACTCGTCTTCTGTAATTGAAAATAAATCGCGATGTAAATCTGCCGTAGCATGAGTAATGTAGTTTGAAAAATACGTTGAAAAGAACCACTGATGACTTTGCGACGTTACTTCAGATCGAACTTCATGATCAATAAATAGTTGCTTCTGTAGGATAGTTTGTTTCACCAACGACCTCGCGATCTATGGTTAGACCTGCTAGTTGTAATGCCTGCGAAACAAGTACTGTTTGCTCGGGTGTTAACTCTTGTTTAACGGTTTGAAGTTTTGCGTTTACTTCAACACGTGTTCTGTACGCTCTGTGGTGATGTTTTAACCAAAAAGTTATTGCTGGCATACTTTTATCTTTAATCGCAGATATTAGCTGACTTTCAGCCAAATCATTTATTAGTCCTGCACTATGTTCTATGGCATCGTCACACTCACTAGCAAAAGTTTCATCATCCTTACGCCATCGATAATAGGTACTGCGTGGTATTGCCGATTGTTTACAGGCCATCTCGACAATAGGTGTCTTGCGTAATCTTTCAAGCATTTTATTTTTATCTACGACCAAGTTGCGACTCATAATTTTACTCGCTTTTGACCAGTCAAGTTTTCCCATCGCTTCAACGCAACTTCAGTATATGTCGGACTTTTTTCCATAATATAGCATCTACGTTTTAACTTTGTGCAGGCGATTAGGGTCGATCCACTACCGCAGAACGGTTCAATAACTAAATCTCCACGCCTAGTTAGAACTTTAATATAAGGTATTAGGATTTCAATTGGTTTTGTGCCAAATATTACTCCTTGACCTGAACTTTTTTCATCACTAGCTTGGTACTCGATAAAATCAGTTGGCTGATATTTTTTACCGCCTTCATATCCTTCCCAGTTTGGTCTGCCACTTGTGGCATAAAGTGCTGTTTCATATTCTTCCTGTAAGCCATCGGGTTCTTCGTCATGGTTATACTCGATTGTCCCGCTTGCTCCGACCATGGCAATATCAAACTTACTAAAAAATTTATATTTGGCAGCAAACCCTTGGTGACGATTTGGTAAATGCCAAACAATCATATTGCGCACTTTGAAGTACTTTTCCATTTCACCCCAAATTTCGCGCAGGTTGTGCCAAGCTTCATAGACGATAATAGAGTGGTTTGGGTTGGCGTGTTTAGCGACATTAGCCATCCATAACTCGGTAAAATCTTCTGGCATCTCATCAGTTTCGAGGTATTTGCGATTTCGCTTTGCACCAAAACCTTCAGTTGGTTTGCCATGACGAATGCCACCTTTTAAGTACGACAATCTGTAAGGAGGGTCGGTACAAGTCATATCCGCTTGTTGCCCGTTCATTAATTTATCGAAGTCTGACTCGATAGTTGAATCGCCGCACATCAGACGCGAATCACCCAATTGATAAACATCTCCTTTTTTTACAGTTATTCCATCGATACCAATTTTTTTGAGCTCTTTTTCAATGTCAAACATCTCTGGCTCGTCAATGGCTAGGTCGAATATTTCATCAAGCTCTTCACTATTGAAACCAATACCTGATAGTAATGTTTCGTCAAATTCAGATAGTAGAGTGTAATCAAATTCACCTGTATTTTTGTTCAGGCGTATATTTAGTTCTTTTTCTCTGTCTTCGTCAGGGATATCTATATAAACAACAGGTACTTCTTTTATACCAAGGTCTTTGGCAACTTTGAGTCTAAAATGGCCTCCAATCACAATATTCTTGCGATTTTCAGCTGAGTTTACTAAAATTGCATCTACAAACCCAAACTTTTGAATGCTTTCAGCCAGCTGTTTAATCGCATCTTCACTCCATTTTCGTGGATTGTATGGTGCAGGGTTTAATGAACTCACTTTTTGATACGTTACTGTTAAATTATTTTGTGACATATTGTTTCTCCTTCAATATGTCACTATAGGCTATCTCTAGTCGTGCCAGAACAGGTTCGGTACGGCACGTATCGAACCGTTTTTGCGCGGTTTAAACCTTTTCTCCACTTGTTGCAAAAAATCTGACACGTCTTTTTCGGTACCAAATTTAAGTTCTGAATGCCCTCGGGCTATTTCATTTTGAGTTAAACATTGTTCACGCAACTCACAAACCTTTACGTATCGTTCTACTGTTTTAGCCAACATTGGATCGCGTCGTTTTGGAATATCTGAATCCATGTATGCCATATATGTTTTGATTTCATGCCAAATATCACGGATATCTTGAACGCTAGTTTCTTTGTTAATACTGATACTCAAACTAGTCACTCTTAACTTATTTTTTGGTAATCTGACATCGTTAAACTTTGGCACTGGGCTAGCACTTCGCCAAAATGGCGCATCTAGTTTGCCATCTCCAGACAAAATGTAATCTAGGATTTCGTGTGCCCACCTGCTATCGAGATTAAAATCAGCCATAATTTTGTCAATAATATCGAGCAACTTTTTATTCGGCGGCAGCAGATCATGTCCAATCATGAACCCATATCTAGCTCCAGTATTTGCATCTGGATGCATAAATAATGATTGATACCAATGACCACGATCTTCATAAGGAATACCGTCAACTGGAATACCTAACTCTTCACGAGCACTAGCTGTAGCTTTTTTGAATCGTGGCATAGCTGCCAAAATAGTAGCGTATGGTTCCCATCGATTTATTTGCTTCTTTTTTGGCCTTTCCGTCATATTTCTATTATACCGCTGATAGTGTTATTACATCTGTTTTTGAGGTATAATTATTTTAGACAAATATTTTTGTAATAGTTAGGTATAAGTTGAGTTATTCATATATAAAAAATGTTTTAGAAAATGAATTTGATGAAGTTACTTTCAAGCAGTTTTGTGCAGACATTTTTAAATATATGGAAGATCCTAGTACAACCACAGTATCTGGCGCTCGCTTACCAACTGACTTTCAGCAGTATATTTCTAAATATGTACGGCTAGGTAAATACGTTGATCCAGATGGTCAAGTTATTGATGCATTGGTCGTATATATGTCAAATGATTCATCATTTAATGCTAGAATTCGTCAAAGAAATTTTGCACGTAATTACCTAAGGTCTAGGGATAAACAAGCTTTATTGATTGCATTCGTTCATCCAAATCAACAAGATTGGCGTTTTTCATTTGTTAAGCTAGATTATTCTGCTGTATTAACCGAGAGTGGTAGCGCCAAAGACATTGAGGAACTAACACCTGCCAAACGCTACTCATTTTTAGTAGGCGTACACGAAAAATCACATACAGCCCAAAAGCAACTAAGTATATTAATTGAGCAGACCGAGAAGCCTACTTTGTCTAAAATAGAATCTGCATTCAGTGTGTCAAAAGTTACAAATGAATTCTACGAAGACTACAAACGTCTTTTCGAAAAACTTACTGCCGCATTTGGTAAATCTAATGCGTTCAAAGCAAGTGTAGGCACAGCGCCCGAAGATTTTAGCAAGAAATTAATGGGTCAAATTGTATTTATTTACTTTTTGCAAAAAAAGGTTGGTTGGGCGTAAGTCGTGGCGCTAATTGGGGCTCAGGAGATAGAGATTTTATATATAAATTACTTCAAGAATGTTTAAATGGTGGCAATGATAAAAAAGAAAGAGGCGGTAAAAATTTCTTTAATGATTATCTAGAGCATCTTTTTTATGACACATTAAATAAACGAGATAGAGGGAATAGTAGTCCTACAGGTGACCAATCATACAGTCCATATTTTAATTGCAGGATACCTTTCTTGAATGGTGGGTTGTTTGAGCAAGCCTATGATTGGAAATCTACCTTTATTGATATAGATAATCAGATTTTCATAGATATTATAGGTACGTTTAATAGGTATAATTTTACAGTTCACGAATCAACGCCACTCGAAACTGAAGTTGCTGTTGACCCCGAGATATTAGGGCGAGTATTCGAAAAATTACAAATACTAAAAGAGCAAAAAGAAAAAGGTTCATTTTATACACCGGCCAATATTGTGCACTACATGTCACGTAAGACGATAGTACAATACCTTACTGACAATAGTGATGTTTCTAAAGAGGAGCTAGAAAGATTCATTGTTTTAAAAGATGAAATTTTTGCTAATAAAACTCAAATAGCCGAAATTGAAAAATTAATACCAAATATTGAAAAATACGCAACACAACTAAATAAGCTTCTTAATGATGTTAAGATTATTGACCCTGCAGTAGGGTCTGGCGCCTTTCCTATGGGCTTACTTAATGAAATCACTGGCTTACGGAGATTTCTTAATGAGAGATATATAAAAGAGACAAATCAATTTAGAAATTTGTTATCTGAGTATGACATTAAGAAACAGGTTTTAGAGAATTCAATATATGGCGTTGATTTAGACCCTAGTGCTGTTGAAATTGCTAGATTACGTTTCTGGCTATCTCTAGTTGTGGAGTACGACCTTGAGGAAATTAAACCTCTCCCAAATTTAGATTACAAACTTGTTTGTGGCGATTCACTTAGGAAATTACCATTTGTCAATTCATCTAAGCTAAAGAATGAATTAGATGTCATTAGCGTTATGCGTGAAAGTTATTTTTCTAAGGATGATGTAGAAGAAAAGCATAAATTAAAAAAAGTTATATCAGAATTTTTAGAAAATATTTACGATGGTCAGGTGAGGAATTTAGGATATAGGGTATCGCATGATTACAGGTTGGCATTTTCAGAAGTATTTCAAGGTGATAACCCAGGGTTTGATATCGTAATCGCAAATCCTCCGTATGTTTCTACCAAGGGGGTCGATGTCGAATACAAAAAAACCCTCAAATCAAATATGCAATTTGGTTTCGCTGACGATCTATATTACCATTTTTTCATTAAGGGGCTTGAAATTGCAAAAAAAGGTGGTGTTTTATGTTACATTACATCTGACACATTTCTAACGACTGTGACTAAAAAAAATCTTCGACGCAAACTTGAGTCAAAAGAAATTATAGAAGTTATTAAGACAAGTAATGTTTTTGAAAATGCAATGGTTTCACCAGCAATAACGGTAATAAAAAATTGTAATGTTGAGCAATCATATGATTTGGTTGTTAAAGATGCAGTGGGTGATTTTGATAAGCCAAAAATCTACAGCACTAGTATTTCCACATTTCGCGATGCAGTTAATCATGTGATATTTTTGCCAACCAATTATAATATGCGGCTTTACAATTCATTTAATAGCAAGGTGAGTGAATTAATGGATACCTGGTGGGATAGAATTAAAACCAGCAGTGATATATCGAAACATCGTACATTAATAAATAATTATATAGATAAACTAAAACCGGGCGATTTAACATTACTGGGAATAATAACAGACGGCGGCGTGGGTCTTCAAACCGGCAACAACGGGAAGTATATTGGCGTTCGTGAAGGCACGAAAGAGGCTGCGGATATTTACAATGCCTCGCGCGCCAAGAAGCTTATTGAAGCAAAGGATTTAAAGAAGAATGCTGTCTTTAACTTTGCATCCAAACACGAAGCACAAGATTTTTTGAATAGTAAAACCGAATTAGAAATTTGGAAAATATTTGATGATGCCAAGTTGAAGTACGGAAGAGATGTGTTTGGTCAGGGATATCTGTTTCGTATCATACCAAATAATATGTTAGCGGATGTAAATACGTTGACAGATGATGAAAAAAAGAACGGAATTTCTGGTACGCAAACATTTGTGCCATATGACAAAGGTGATAAGGGAGGCAATCGCTGGTATCTAGAGACGCCTTTTTTAATTGATTGGTCGAAACAGAATGTCAAAGAATTAACAACTTCAGCTGCGTCAAGATTTCAAAATTCTCAATTCTATTTTAAAGACGGGTTCTGTTGGAATAACGTCCTTCAGCCTACTCAAAAAGAGGGAAAGTATATAAAAGCCCGTATCAAAGACAAATCTGTACATGATGTCGCCTCAATGTCTATGGTTACAACTACTACTGTTGTTCCTGTATTCTATGCTGTTCTGCTTTTAAATTCTTCATTGTTTTATAATTATTTGAAGTCATTCATAAACCTATCGGTTAACCTTCAAATGAACGACTTTCGTCAATTCCCAATTATTGTACCGAACGGAAACCAACTGGCTAGATCTAAGAAGATATACGATAAAGCTGTTGACTATATGAAACGAAAATATGAAATAAACAGTAAGTTAACTGATGAATTTTGGCAGATTCAAAAAGAAGTTGATATGTTGGTTGAGGAAATGTATATAGGAGAACAAAATGACTAATACAAAATTTATTACAAATCAAGATAACAACACATTAAAGAAAAGACTTAATAAGTTGCTTCAAAACGATACAAAAGATTTTGCAGTATTGGTAGGATATTTTTACATATCTGGTTTCTTTCAAATTGCAGACATGCTAGAGAACGTCAAAGAAATACGGATATTGATTGGACTAGCAACGGATAAGCATACCGCAGAGTTGTTTGAGGAATCACATCAGACTAGTTTTGACGCTATTATCCAGTCTTCGTTACAAAAACAAGAAGCTTTGCAATCTAGGATAGTGGACGAGATTTCAAAAGCAGATGACCGTGAAGAAATTGAAAAGGGAATAGAAAAGTTTATCAATTGGGTAAAATCAGATAAATTAAAGGTTAGATATTACGAGAAGTCACAATTGCACGCCAAGATGTACGTGATGTCCTTTGATGAAAATGACCGTAATACTGGGCACGTTATTACTGGCTCGAGTAATCTAAGTAAATCTGGCCTGCAAGACAACTTGGAATTAAATGTTGAATTGCGTGATGATGACGACCATAACTTTGCATTAAAAAAGTTTAACGAATTATGGTCGGATTCGGTTGATGTCACTAGTATGGTTGTCGAAACGATTAACAAAAAAACACATCTAAATACTGAAATTACGCCGTATGACGTATATATGAAGTTTTTATACGAGTATTTTCGTCGAGATCTAGAGCTTGAAGACGGATTAGCTGACGAATATTTACCAGATAATTATATAAATTTAAAATATCAACGTCAGGCTGTATTAACAGCTCAGAAGATATTAGATGAGTATAATGGTGTATTTATAGCCGATGTTGTTGGTCTTGGCAAGACTTATATATCAGCCAGACTAGCCTCGCAATTACCTGGTCGTAAGTTAGTTCTAGCATCACCAAAACTTATTGATAAATCAAATCCTGGTTCATGGAGCAATGCATTTCGTGATTTTGGTGTACGCGGTGCTGAATTCGAGTCGATAGGCAGTCTTCATAAAATTAAAGATCCATCCATCTATAACTATGTATTTATTGATGAATCTCATGCCTTTCGTAATGAAGTTACACAATCGTATGCTAAACTTCATGAAATTTGCTATGGTAAAAAAGTTATTCTTGTAAGCGCCACTCCTTACAATAATCGCGTAAGTGACATTGAAGCACAAATAGGACTATTCCAAGATTTAGAAGCGAGTACTATTCCTGGAGTAAAGAACCTTAAATCTTTTTTCAGAAGTTTAGAAAAACCGCTAAAAGAACTCGATAGGAAAAATGACAGAGAAGAATATAAAGATGCCGTTCGGGCCAGTTCGGAACGTTTGCGTGAAGAGGTATTAAGACATGTTATGGTTCGTCGTACACGCAGAGAAATCGAAAAATGGTATGGCAAAGATTTAGCAGAGCAAAATATGAGCTTTCCTAGCGTAGAAGACCCCAGACCCATATATTACGAACTAGACGCAGATGAGGATAGGATATTTTATGAAACAATTGATCTTCTCAAGCAGTTTAGCTATACGTTTTATAGACCTCTTACATTTTTGAAGTCGTCAACCGCAAGGGATATACAATCTCAAGAAAACTCTGCAGGGTTTATTAGGGCTTACATGGTTAAACGATTCGAAAGTAGTGTCTTCGCATTTAATTCATCAATAGCGCGTTTTATCCAGAGACACGAAAAAGCGATATCGATATATGAAGATTCTGGCGAAGTTTATATTACCAGAAAACTTGCCGATAAGGTCAATAGATTACTGGACGAGGATAACGAAGACGCTATTTTGAAATTAATAGACAAAGAACAGGTAGAAAAACATACAGCTGATGAGTTTGAACCAGAGTACGTTGAATTATTAAAATCAGACCTTATAATTCTGCAAAAGATTCAAAAAACTTGGGGTCAATTAACGCGTGACCCTAAACTTGAAGCGTTTATTGAAAAACTTTCTAATGAAATACAGCCATCAGTCAAAAATAAAATAATTATATTTAGCGAATCTAGGGAAACTGCAGAATATCTAGGCAAAAAGATAAATGAAATATTTCCAACCATTGTATACACAGGTTCTTCACATGCTCGAGAATTGGATTTAGTAATAGATAATTTCGACGCAAGGTCAATAAATAAGTCAGACGACTACCATGTACTTGTCGCTACGGACGTACTGTCTGAGGGCGTAAACCTTCATCAATCATTTACTGTTATTAATTATGATATTCCATGGAATCCAACTAGGATGATTCAAAGAGTCGGTCGCGTAGATCGTGTCGATACAAAACATAAACACTTGCTTACCTACAATGTTTTCCCAACAGAACAAGGTAATAATGAAATCAAATTACGTGAATCAGCCGAGTCTAAGATCGCTGCAATTATTGAGCTATTAGGGAATGATGCAAAACTTTTAACTGAGGACGAATCAATTCGCTCAAACGAATTGTTTAAAAAAATACAAGATAAGAGAACCATTACTGGTGAAGAAGAGGACGAACGAAGCGAATTAGAATATTTAGAGATAATCAAAAACTTGCGTGAAAGCAACACTACTGAGTTTGCTAGGATACGTGACCTACCATTGAAATTGCGTGTAGCTAGAACAAGTAAGCCGAATTATAAAGGAAAATTAGTTGCATTTTTAAAAAAAGGAGAAGAAACATCATTTGTTGTAACTGATGGTAACAACTCGGGAAGAATTGGGTTTTTTGAAACTGCTAATATTCTTGTTGCAAATAAGCAAGAAAAACCACATCAGTTAAGTAATACTTTTTATAAGCTTTTACATATTGCCAAGAGTTTCATAAAAGAGAGTGATGAATTAATAAGAGATTCACAATCAATTAACGTTAATAAAGGATTAACATATGCAATAAAAATACAAAAACGACTTCGATCAATAGTGGGTGAAGAAAAACTAACCCTAGAACAGAAAGAGTCCCTAGCTTCAATAAGAGAAATACTGTCACACGGTGCAATACCTAAGAATTATCAGAAATTAGCATGGCAGGCTATAGAGAATGATATTGATTCGTTGAGTGTATTAACAAAGCTAAAACATACTATTCCTCGAATATATTTTTCTCCAAGGTCGAATGACGGTAATCAGTTACTGAATAAAGAAAAAATCGTATTATTATCTGAATATTTTGAATAAATTTTATGGTAATTTGATTATAAATAGCCGAGGGATTGACATAATGAATAATAATAAGCAACAAAATTGGGAATTTTTTTGTAAAGAAATAGCTAAAGGTAACGAGATTATTAAAGCTTACCAACTCATATTGGATAACATAGAACTAAACGATAGTGCGTATGATCCATTTTTTCAACTTGTCTTAGACTCCATGGCCGCTAAGCTTGTGCTAATAGTCAATTATTTATTTGACACACAGCCTGATTCTTTAAGATTGAGTAATGTTGTCACAGATTTGGGCAATATAAATAAAATAATTTCAATGAAAAACGAAAGCCAGGATATAATTGGTTTTAGGCATAAAAAAGTTGGGCATATAGATAAACTCGGGACTAATAATAAGAATTTTCACATACTTACGTCACACACATTAACGCGCATAAAAGAACTTTTCGAGTCTGTATCAGTTATGTTGAGTAAAGAAGGTGCAGAGAGTTTTAATGGTGTAATATGGGCGCCTGACTGGCCAAATGTATCAACCTCTACGCAAATACTATTTGAACATTTGGGGGAGGGCAACATAGCACGTAATAATCTTTCTGCTCAAGAACTTAATAAAATAAGAAAACAGTTGAAAGATATACAAACAAAATGATGCAGCTTTCAAAGTCAGACTATATAACATATTTAAAACACCCAGCCTGGCTTTGGTCAACAAGAGCTACTTGAAATTGAAGAAAAAAAGAATCGCGAGATTGAAAAGCTTAACCTTAAATACGGGAAAACAAGTTTAGGCGTTGTTGTTGCGGAGTAAAATAAAGATATGTACACACACCTAAAAGATCGTCAGCATTACGAGGATCGTTATGACAGCACGACAGTATATCGTGCTCGTATTGATATGAAGTCATTTCTTAGTTTTTGTGACAAGTGGCTCGAAAAGATGCCGGACAATGAAGAAAATAAATATCGTAATCCCTGGCACCTCAACAACATCTACATGATGATGGTTGGTAATAGGCTGGTGGAACGTTATGACGGACGCGAGCAAGCTATTCTTGAAATGATAGCCGAAGATGAAGATAAGGACACGCAAATATCCTCTGCTAGACTCTCGTCAGAGCCTCACTGCGAGCATTGCGGCAAAACTGGACTTCGTATTAGCGACAAAATGTTGATGAGTCACGAAGGTCAAGACGACAACGATGTCCTTTTTATGCTCAAGTGTCCACACTGCGAAAAGAATACTGCTCTTTGGGAAGACGGATCGCTATGGGAGCGTCGTCACGACAAGTGTCCAAAGTGTGAGTCAGTTATGGAAACGAGGAGTAACCGACGTGGCAGCATCATCACGACCACCTATTCCTGTCCGAACTGTTCGCACACATACAAAGATAGACTCGATCTGAAACATGAAGAAGAGCCCGTGGATCCTGACTACGAGGAAGATCGTCGTATTTACTGTCTGCAGGATGAAACAATGCGCAAGGAGCACCAAGAAGCTAAGTTCCGTTTCGAAGACCTGGTTAGGTTTGCGAAAGAACACAAAGAAAAAGAAGATAACAAGCACATTTATGATGCCGTAAAAGAGATGAAAAAGCCAAAAATCGCCGAACTTACACCACTACTTCAACCAGTGCTAGAAAAAGCCGGTTATATTGAGTTTCATTTAGATAAACCCGAAATGGGACGGGAGGTTTATGTAGGGTTCAGTTGTTTGGATAACAAGTCAGGCCGTGATGATTACGACAGCCGAAAGACTCTGAAAAAGCTTGTTGATAGCGCCCTTAGTGACACCAACTGGCGACTTATGAGTAATGGCATATCGTATCGACTTGGGTACTTGAATGGGCGTGTAAAAGCCTACGAAAGCGAAGAAGCCTTGAAAGCGTTAGTTATCAAGAGCGGAGAGTTGACGCCCAAGCGAACAAGTAGTCCTGCTACTGTAAAAAAGGTTAGCAGAACCCTCAAAACGTCCGATGGCCGTGAAGTAATTATGTAAAAACGAGACACTTTCAAACATGTCATTCTGTGTCTCATTTGTCTCGTTTTAACCTGTTAATCGTACCAGACCTATATGCTCAGCCAAATAAAATAGAGCCCATCTGGACTCTATTTTATTTGATCGAGATTTGGGGTTCGAAACCCCGAGTGAGCATTCGGGGGTGAGACCCGCAAGTCTGCGGGTCGCAAGGCGACTTTCCGATGCAAACTGTGTTTGCAATCGTGAAATCGCGGGGTCGCGGAACGTGACCGAATCCACCGCCTGTCTGTTCAGCCAGAATAGGCAGGTTTCATCCCCAGCCAAGCATAAGCACTTTGACAGAGTGCTTATTTTGTATTGTGGAGCTAAATTACTTAAATTAGTGTAAAATTACAACTATGGCAATAAAACCAATCATTCAAATCGGCGACCCTAGGCTAAAAGCAAGTAACGGATCAATGTCAAAATCCGAAACTAAAAAAGTAAGAACAGTAATTAGGAATCTGACCGATACGATGTTAAAAAATGACATCGTGGGAATTGCGGCTCCTCAAATTGGGGTTAATTTAAAATTATTTATTACCGAACCACGAAAAACAGAATACCGGAAGGCGGACCAGTCAGATAATTTAAGGGTGTATATTAACCCAAAAATTACAGATTATTCAATAGAGAAATCAGAGATATACGAAGGCTGCGGTAGTGTTGGTGCTGATTTTTTCGGACCTGTTATCAGGCCGAAAAAGATTACTGTCGAAGCCTATGACGCTGATTTTAAAAAATTTAGATTGACATGCGATGGTTTACTTGCACGAGTTATTCAACACGAATACGACCATATTTCGGGAATTGAATTTATTGAGAAAATATCCGACTACAAAAAAGTAATGAACTCAGAACATTATCAAAAATTAGTTAGAACATCAGACAGACAGGTAAGTGCCGGCGTCATAACTATTGTTGACTGCGTTGAGCTTTCCTGAAACACGTCCACTAGCCCCAGCCAAAATATATTTAGACAGACCTTTTGTTGTTAGTCTGTTTATTACAATCTAGGTTAATTTAGAATATTCAGGTTGGGTGTATAATATTAATTATGAAAATAAAATCGTAAAGTATAATGAGGACTAAAGTAACATGATTAACAAAAAAATATCATTAACAGTCGCATTGTTTGCCATTATCGGCATTGCACTAATTGGCACAAATACTTTTGTCAAAGCACTAGAGGTTACTCATTCGGAAACGTTACGAACTCAAAGACAACAAATCTCAGATAAAAAAACCGAGTTTCAACAAAAACTTACAGTAATGAAAGAGGCTCGCACCGCAAGGCTTGAAGGCAAGCGTTTAGAGATATGCCAAAAGCGTCAACAAAAGATAGGTGAGATAGTCGCTCATGGAATTGAACAGAATAAAAAACAATTGGCAGTTTTTAAAAAGATAGAAGATAAAGTCATAAAATTTTATATTGATAAAAAACTGTCAAACGATAGTTATGATGCCGCCGTCACAAAAGCCGACACCGCATACGTAAGTGCGGTCGCTGCAATTGAGGCATCTTCGGAAACAACTTTTACCTGCACCTCGACAGACGGTGCTAATCCAGGCAGTATTATCAAAGAAGCGATGACCACTCGGCATTCAGCAATGATTGAATACCGAACAGCGATTAAGGAACTTATTCAGGTTGTCAGAAAAGCTAATGGGCAAAACAGGACAACTGATACAAATACTAAACCAACCGACACCACGGAGGAACAATAATTATGAGTCGTTCAAATAAAGGTTTTAGTATAGTCGAAATATTGTTAGTGATTGCAATCCTAGTCATTTTTGGGTTTGTCGGCTGGAAGGCATGGGATACGTTTTTCAATAACAAAACAGCAGAAACAACCCAAAATCAACAAATTGACACAGATTCGGCACCCTCTGTAACTGATAATTCGGGGTTGGATGCATCTTCATCAACACTAGACGCAACTACCATCGATAATACTGAATCAACACAGCTCGACGCACAAACAAATTTCTAATTAAAGTTTTCTACCGTTTTCGAACCAGAAAGACTAGTGAATAAGTGAGTAAATTTAAGTTCAATAAATTATCAAAGGAACAACTTCATTTAATAAAAAATGGGGGAGTTGGCGTTTTACCAACAGATACAGTATACGGAATTGTAACCCAAATCAAAAACAAAAACTCTGTTGGCAGACTTTATTCACTTAAAAGTCGTGAAAACAAACCGGGCACGATAATCGCCTCGAACGTTCAGCAAATAATAGACCTGGGAATTAATCCTGTCTACTTAAAAAAAGCAAATAAATTTTGGCCAAACCCGATTAGTATAATTATCCCTGTTGACGAATCATTGACATACGTTCATCTAGGAATGAAAGGTTTGGCTTTTCGAGTCGTTTCGAATCCAGAAATTGTGAAATTACTTGACATTACTGGACCGCTACTAACATCCAGCGCAAACGAACCCGGGAAGCCGGTTGCGAATACTATTAAAGAGGCAGTGGCATATTTTAAAAATAAAGTGGATTTTTATATTGATGGTGGCAATCTTTCCAGCGCTGCAGCCTCTGCCGTAATCGAGATTAACAAAAATGGGATCAAAGTTCTTCGGGATAGTCCAAAACTACGGGAATTATCTTAATCTATAGAAGTGATTGCGAGGGGTTTTCAAAATATTTACTAGCTCCAATAGCCCACAGTTGTGGTTGGTTACCAGCAGGCATAAGGTTGCAAGTTGGATCAATTAGTTCCGGGAAGTTGTTGATAAATTCAGTAATCCTAGCCGCAACCTGTGCGCTTTTACTTAAAGAATGTTTTTTTGATGCCGCGTGCAGTAACGCTTGTTCGTGGGTCCAAATATATCTAGTGTGGTAATCGTCAATTCCGGCCCTACAGGCGATCCCTGATAAATAACCGGCCTTTGTTTCTAACTTTCTCATATATTTCTGAATCATTTCGGCATACCCGTCTGGAATATAGTCAGGATTTATATAAAGAAGCGAATGCAACGAATCACTACTTATTGGGTCAATCTCGATACCGTTGCCATCAAGAGCGACGATAAAATGATCATCTTGCCATAATCTTTCGAATCCTTTTTCAATCATTTGATTTGAAAAATTCAATAGATCGTGATTACCAAGAACACGTCCAATCGCTTCGACTGCGGCTGTGTTTTGAAAATGTGCCAAAGAATAAACTATGGGATAACAAGACTCGGCGTCTGAATTATTAATCTGCGAATCTTTCCAATAGGTTACCCTTAGGGCATACTGTGACGCGCCACAAATTGCCGGGTCTTCAAAAAATAAACCATTACGAATATGTGATTTTATATAGCAAATCGCAGATTCGATATTTTTTGAATACTTGTTTAAAATTTTATTATCGCCAGATTCGTGTAAACGTGCAATAGCCAATAAAAATAAGGCAGTTGTGTCGCAAGCGTTATAGGCAGTGCTTTTATTATCCAGAATCACCCCTGGTAATTCGTGATGAATTTTGCCAGGCTCTTCGCCATTAATAGGGTTGTTATTTTTTCCTTGGTTTTTGGCGGAAAATTCAATTTGTGCACATAAAGCCTGCCTATCACCAGCTAACATTCCATATATAATACTATCGCGCGAAAAATTACCAAGATAACCGGGGTATGCCGCCATATACAATTGAGTGTTCTTAACACGCAGTAAATTCAGTACATCAATTTCGTTTTTGTTAATCCTTTTCTCGGATATTTTTGTTTTGATTTTCTGTGTCATTCAATTGCTTAATTTACACCATAGTCATAAGTATTTCAAGTTAGACAGATTCAAACAACAAAGAGTATAATGTAAGTATAAATTAAGGGAGGTCGGGTATATGAAATTTATTAAAATAATTGCACTCAGCCTATGTCTTGTGTTTGTTTCGGCACTGGTGTTTGTCGGTTTTGCAAGTGCACAAAGCTTCAAGACAGGTGACACCGTAGGTGTTGCCGCGACCGAAACAATAAACAGCATGTTGTTTGCTGCCGGCAACAATGTCGACATTGCCGGAACGGTCAATGGCGATGTTTATTGTGCCGGACAAACGCTGACAATCAGTGGAACGATTAACGGCGACATCTTTTGTGCCGGACAAACCGTAGTAATTAGCGGTGTGATTAACGGCAGTGTTCGAGTTACTGGACAAACCGTTACGCTAAGTAGCGCTGTTAGCGGAAGTGCAACTATTGGCACTCAAACACTGATAATTAATAAAAACGCCTCAATCGGACGCGACCTGCTGGGTGGCAGTTCGAACGTTACGATTAACGGCAAGGTTGGTCGCGATATTGTGGCCGGCGCGCACGATTTGAATATTAATGGTGATGTTGGAGGTAATATAAAAGGTGCCACCGAAAACTTAAATCTTGGATCAGCCGGAGTCATCGGCGGTAATGTAGAATATACCAGTAATAACGACCCTGTCGTTGCAACCGGAGGCAAAATTGTCGGTACGGTCATAAGGACAGCTCCTAAAAAGCAGGCGAATACAAACTACGTTTCACCTGCGTTATTTTCTATAAGCGGATTGATATTTGGTTTGGTTATTTGGTTGGTCTTTGCGTTAGTCTTAGTTGCAATATTCCCACGGATCTTTGACGAAGCTACGCAAAATGCCATGAAAAAACCAGGAACAACTACTTTGATTGGCATTTTGGGAGCAATTGTTGCACCTATTCTTATCGTCGTTTTATTCGTTACAATTCTCGGAATTCCATTGGCGTTTTTGACGTTATTTGCATGGTTTATTATTTTACTATTAGTCACTCCGTTCGCAGGCTATATGCTGGGACAAATTATTATGCCTAAATCAAGACAGTCGTATGGGATTATGGCATTAGGTACTAGTATTTTAGTCGTCACATACTTTATCCCGATTATTGGTTTCATTACGCTACTTATTGCATATTTGTTTGGTATGGGAATGATATTGAACCGAGGAAAGCAATTATCCTACCGCGAACACGTATCATTAAAAAAGAGTATTAAAAAAGCCTAATTTGTAGACTTAGTATTGTTGGGTTTACAAACGAACACGATTCATAGTCAATACCAGCTGTCGAATAATCGTCTAATGGAAAGATGATCCGCTATAATAAAGATAATGGTTAAATCTGAAACCGATAAGCCTACTGTAAAAATCGTCGAAGAGATTTTTAACAGTATCACACACGGAATAGGGGCAATAGCCGCAATCGTCGGACTGATTTTAGGAATTATCTTTATGGTATCATCAACATCTTTTCGAGTTGGGTTTATTATATATTCGGCAAGTTTGATAATTTTAATGCTAGCATCGACACTATATCATGCGTTTACTTTTACGAGGGCAAATGGGGTTTTCCGAGCAATCGACCATAGTAGTATATTTATCTTGATTGCTGGAAGTTTTACACCGTTTATTATCTATCTTTACGAGGGTTGGGCGCAGGCACTGTTTTTGGCCGCTGTTTGGTTGATTGCCGCCACCGGAATTGCCGTTACAACCACATTAGTACTACCTAGAAAAATGAAATTTACAGGAGTGATGTTATATATTGGCTTTGGTTGGATGGGACTACTGTTAATTCCGAAAATGGGACTATTGAGCTCAACAGTAGTATGGTTGCTATTCGTTGGTGGGGTTTTATACACCATCGGTACGGTGCCATACGCTTTCAAAATGCCGTTTGCACACTTCAGCTGGCATTTATTCGTAATCGGGGCGGCTTGTGCTCAATTCTTCGCAATTATTAATTTGTCTTAGTAGTGATCTCTGGACAGTATTAAATAACAATAATTTTTTGATTTTTACAAATATGTATTAAAATATACATTGACTATATTTATATATATTATAGAATAGAATACTAGTATAAAATAAAGGTAAGTATATGTCGAATTCATTCGAAGTAGTTACAGATAGTTCAGGCAGGATAAATTATTACGTCCCTGCAGGTTTTTCTGATACCCCAGACACACGAATAAATCCAGAAGAAATTTCACAATGGATGAACGGCAACGAACGTATTAAATTTAAAGGCATTGAATACGACCTGTATGAGAACGGTTGCTTAGTCTATCCTGGTATCGACTTCATTGATTCGGCCCTTCTTGACGGGGGAGTAAAACTCGGACCGGGTACAACCTTCGAATATAAACCCAATGATATAGATGATATGGTCGAGATTGGGAACAGAGCAAGGATAGAGGGGACAAGGATAGCTGAACGAGTAAAAATTGGTAGTCACGCGGTCGTTCTGGCCCAATCAATCGGATCACGCTCTGTAATTGGCGATTACTCAAAAATAGGCGAAGAGACCGAATTGTTTTCGGACGTAATTATAGGTAATGCCGTTAGAATAGATAGGCGCTCTAGTATATCTGAAAATGTGGTGATAGAAAACGCCGCCAGATTGGGATATTGTACAAGAGTCGGCGAAGGTGCACTAATAGGTCATAATGCCCATATTGGAATAGCAAACGGTAACAGTCCGATGGGTACTAACAGGGGCGGTGTGATAATTGCTCCTAAAAAAATTATTAAGCCAAAATCAGTTATTTAAGATGCGATTAATGGTATAATCCTTCTATGTTACCGATAATTTTGGTAATAGTAGATTTTTAGAAAGCTGACGGTTCTGAATAGAAAAATCATGAAATATAAAGTCAAACTACTAGATAAAAAAGTTGTCGCCAATGACACAATGGAATTCACTTTGGAAAAGCCAGATAGTTTCGAGTTTATACCTGGTCAAAACGGTGACTTCACGCTGATCGACCCACCAAAAACCGACGAGAAGGGAAATATTCGGACTTTCTCATTCGTCAATGCTCCCTTTGAAAAAGACTTAGTGATAGCTACAAGAATAAGCGATAGCGCATTCAAACGCGTTTTGAAAAACCTGCCAATCGGCACAGAGATAAATATGGCTGCGCCTCATGGTGATTTTAAACTTCACAAAACATCGGCGATTCCAGCAGTGTTTCTGATTGGTGGGATAGGTATTACTCCTATCCGCAGTATTGTCGCTGATGCCACAAATAATCATTTGCCTCACAAAATTACTCTTATTTATTCGAATCGAACGCTGAACGACGCTGCATATATTCACGATTTCGAAGAATTTGCAAAAGCTAACACTAATTTTACGTTCGTCCCAGTATTTACAGACGATACACCAGTTGATTGGGCTGGTGAGCAAGGTCATGTTAACGCCAAAATGGTAAATAAATATGTTCCAGATATTGAACCTGCAATTTTTTATTTGGCCGGTCCTCCGGAAATGGTCAAAGCTATGCGAAACCTTTTGGTTGAAATGGGTGCAAACGAAGACAATATCAGATCCGAAGAATTTGATGGTTATTAGATGATTAAAAAAACCTTGCCAAAAATTACAGTTAAGCTGGATAAAATTGTTGGCGGCGGACAGACGATTGCGACCGATGAAAATGGTCGTAAATTGTTTGTTTGGGGCGGACTGCCAGGTGAACTTGTTGAAGTCCAGCTGACCAAGAAGAAGTCAAAACTTGCACAGGGATTAGCAGTTAAAATAATCGAACCCAGCGCCACGCGCATTGACCCACACGACCCAGACAGTTATTTATCGACCAGCCCGTGGCAAATAATGGATTTTGAAGGCGAGCAGCACTATAAATCAGCTCTTATCGAAGAGGCTTTTGAACTTCATAACATTGTTTTACCTGAACCGATTGAAGTTTTTTCAGATAATAAACAGTATAAATACCGAAACAAAATCGAGTTTAGTTGGTGGTGGGATAAGGAAACTCAGCAACTTGATTTAGCTTTTTTCAGACGGGGTAGTCACGGAAAAATCCCAGTTGAAGGTACAAGTTTGGCTAGTCCCAACATTAATAAAGCTGCGCTGGCTTTACGCGATTTATTACGAACAAAAAAGAACCTATCCGCTTTTATGCTGAAAACAGTCATCGTCAGGTGTGATCAACGGGGAAGCGTCGCTATGCAACTATATGTAAAAAACCAGAAAATACCGTTGCTGGTCGAATCCGACTTAGAATTGCTAAAAAAATCTGCTAACGTTACTGGTTTTGAGATGATATTCTCGAACCCGCTTAGTCCGGCTAGTATCATCACAAAACGCCTGCAGTCATGGGGGACAAATTACCTAACCGACAAAATACTTGACATTCCGTTCACCTACACGGTGGATGGATTTTTTCAGATAAATATTCCCGTTTATTGTCAGGCTCTGCAGAATATGAAAAAGTGGATAGAAAAGGGTAAGCCAACCGTCGACCTCTACGGCGGCGTCGGCACTATTGGGTTAACAATTGGTGGAAATGACGTCACTTTAGTTGAAATCAATGAAAACGCCGTGAATGAAGCAAAGCGGAATATTCAAACACTATCTGATAGAATTAATGCAAAAGTCATCTTGGCATCCAGTGAAAACGCGCTTGAATATATTACAAGCGACTCTACAATAATTGTCGATCCTCCACGAGCTGGTTTGCACAAGGATGTTGTATTTAAATTACTGGATGAATCACCGAAAAGAATCGTATACTTGTCGTGTAACCCTGTGACACAGGCTCGTGACGTCGCTTTGTTGTCTGAAAAATATGGTATCTGTTACCATATGGGTTATAACTTTTTCCCGAGAACCCCTCATATCGAACACTTAGTGGTTTTAGATATAAAATAACAATACCTAGGTGTTGCATATATAGACGTATGCTTGTTATAATACGGTCATGTTAATAATCACTAGCAAATTCGCTTTGATTATAATTTAAAAAGGGGTTAAGTAGGGTTTATGACAAGGAATAAAAAAATTATTATTTCTGCGGTAGTAGTAATTCTAATTGTTCTAATAGCTGTTGGAACAATTTTTACAATCAATTTAATAAATTCGAATAAAAACAAAAAGGCTAGTCCTGTTGAGACCGTCAAAGCCGTCAATAATCTTAGGGCTGATGCCGAAAAAGCTCGAGCTAGTGGCGACAAAGCCGAAGCTAAAACATTGCTGACTGAAGCCCAGCAACAAGTGAACGAACTTCCAAAAACTGACACCAATACGAATACGAAGGTTGATATTGAAGCTCAATTATGGCTTCTTGAACATGCTAACAAATAAGGGGAAATGATTTGTGAAAAAAATCGCTAAGGGCTACACCATAATCGAACTAGTGGTCGTAATCGCTATTATTGGCGTACTAGCAGCTATCACAATTGTCGGTTATACATCTGTTCAGCAGGGAGCCAGGAATACTCAACGGTCTACCGGGTTAGTAGCTGTTTCGGAGGCTCTTGAGAGATACTACAATAAAAACGGCGAATACCCGGCTTGTGCTGCAATTGTTGGCCCAACTCCAAATCAAGTAGTCACGGATACTCTGCTTGGACTAGATCCAACCGATTTAACTGCTCCGACCGATACGGCAGGAACTAATTCGTTTGCCTCTTGTGGTGATCCAGCTACGCCTGCAAAGTATGGTTATGTTTTATCGTCAGGCGCCTTTACCCTGAAGTACAAAGAAGAGGGTGGTGGCGTCAAGGTCGCGGCTGTGGCAAGGCATATTGTACCGTCTTCGAATTTCTCTTTAGCTGTTAAGGTTGACCCGTCTACACCATGGGGAACTGTTAGTGGCGGTGGTTCATATGCATCCGGAGCAACAGCAACTATTACGGCAACTCCGAATTCATGGTACTCTTTCGATGTTTGGGATCCAAATTCTACCAGTCCAGGATGTTACACTCCAAATACTGCTAGTCACACAATTACAGTTAGTGCGAATATTGCTTGTCAAGCAAAGTTTAAAGTAATCCCAGTTACTGCTCCGGCAACGCCTGTTGTTAATAATGGAACCGTTGGCGCAACTACAACTTGGACATGGGGAGCAGCGACCTGTACAGGAGGAAACACCGCGCGATACCAATACCGCTATACAATTATACCGCCACCGGTTGGTTCAGGTGGTTATGACTCTGGTTGGGTTGCAACCGCTGCAACATTTGTCAATTTTACGACTTCGACAGAAGGACAAACTTACGATGTCGTCGTTCAAGCTCAGTGTTATAACCCTGTTATCTCTAGTTCCTGGAGTGCGTCAAGCGCAAGTTCACCATATACCCGTCCAATAACTATCCCGACTGGTTTAACAGCCACAACGGCTTCTAGTACGTCAATTGACGTGTCTTGGAATTCTGTTGCTAGTGCTACTAGCTATACTTTGCAACGTTCACTCAGCTCTTCTTTCACGTCTCCAACAGATATTAGTCAAGTTGGCACGACTTATACATCGACAGGGTTATCCCAAGGTGTAAAGTATTACTACCAAGTTAAAGCTAATAATGCCGGTGGTTCCAGCGCTTGGTCAGCAGCGGCTAATGCAACCACGACTATTGATCCACCAGCAACGCCTATTGACAATGTTTCAACCGTTGGGGCAACTTCGACTTGGACTTGGAATTCTGCAACTTGTGCCGGTGGTACCTCGCCTCGATACCAATACGACTATACGATTACGCCACCACCGGTTGGTTCAGGTGGTTATGACTCTGGTTGGGTTGCAACCGCTGCAACATCCGTTGCTTTTACGACTTCGACCGAAGGACTGACCTACACCGTATATGTACAAGCTCAGTGTTACAACGGAGTCACAACTAGTTCCTGGAGTGCGTCAGATGTTGATGGGTATACTCGTCCAATAACTATCCCAACCGGTTTGACTGCTACGACGGCTTCTAGTACGTCAATTAATACTTCGTGGGGCTCGGTCGCAAGTGCTACTAGCTATACTTTGGGGCGTTCGACTGCTTCAGACTTCACGGTTGGTTATACAGAAATTAGTCAAGCTGGCACGACTTATACTTCAAGTGGTTTATCCCAAGGTGTTAGGTATTACTACCGAGTTAAAGCTAATAATGCCGGTGGTTCCAGCGCTTGGTCAACTTCAGCTAATGCTACTACAACTATTAATACACCGACACCAAACACACCAACAACGTCCAATAGCACCGTTGGGGTAACTACAACTTGGACATTCTCTGCCGAGACTTGTGCTAGTGGTACAACTTTACAGTACCAATATGATTACACATTTTCACCATCCGGTTATGATTCCGGTTGGGTGGCCACTGCGACCCCATCGTTTGCCGCTACGACCTCAACCGAAGGTCAAACGTATAATGTAATTGTTCAAGCTAGATGCTATACCGGCGCTACAACTAGCGCCTGGACTTCATCCAGTGCAGACAGTGCTTATTACAGAGTAAGAACTTGGTCGCAAATTTCAGTCGGCGATAGACATACCTGTGGGGTTGCCTCTAATGGGCAGGCATATTGCTGGGGGAGTAATAGTCACGGTCAACTTGGCAAC
>JAYSMZ010000003.1:0-25987 GCA_043724245.1 bacterium | reverse complement strand
GATTTATCTACCATATACTACCTACCATCTACCAACTAAAGTATTTCTTCTAGCATTGCTCCGGTTTGACGGACAAGTCGCATAACTTTGTCATAACTTTGCCTAGTCGAGCCTAAAACGCCAATATAGCTTCTGTCGCTGTATGGCGAACGATAACGGCTGATAATCAAACTTACCCCACTATTCCTACCAATCGGGTTTTCGGCACCGATATAGACGTTCAAGGGTTCGTTTGGAGCTGCCTCGCGTAGCCATGGTTCCAGATTATCCAACAACCTAGCAACCGATTGCGCATGATTAGCACTGGCGAATTCGGGTTGAGAAAACAGATTTCCGATTCCGTTCATATAAAGTTCATCACCAATTGTCGCAATCCCCAGATTATGGGTTAAATCAACTAGACTGTCGACGGCACTACGGATTGCCCTGTCGGCATGGTTGGTGTGAGTATTTACCCGCGCCTCAATCGCTCTCGCACTACGATCGAATCCTGGCAGTATATTAGTATTTGGCGTTTCAGTTAGCATATTTACATAAAAACGATAGCCAGCATCAGTTGGTATGCGTCCAGCACTGGTATGGGGTTGCATAATCAAGCCCATTTCTTCCAAACGAACCATTTCACTTCGTATTGTTGCACTGGACACACCGAATAGTTTGGCCAGTATAACACTACCAATAGGCGCAGCAATCTCGGCATGCTGTTCAATAATCGCCGAAAGTATCTGAACTTGACGCTCTGTCATAGCGATATTATATCGCAATTTAGCACTCAATGTCAACGAGTGCCAGACTCAATTGTACTATGTCAATGAATATATTTATTCTTGCGTCCGTTGTCGGTTACTTTATTTCAACAGCACACTCTGTTGGCAATAAAGTAACCGACATCGGCCATAATTCGCAAATCTAGTAGGCTACATGTCGCTGAAATAATAAGATAACCTGTTGAGTTGCCGTAAAATAACAGTTAATTATTCCTGGCTGTCCGAGTATGTTTGACCCGCTGTACAGCGGGAAGTTACGCAGGATACCAAGGATAATTAACGGTTATTTTAAACGCGAAACGAGGTTGGTTGTCGTTTATTGCAGTGGCGGGTAGGATGCGGTGCTTGATGACACGCGTTTGCTTAGTTATACTCAAAGTAATGAATGATACCGAAAAAATTGAAGTAATTAGGAAATGGTTGGGCACCGGTGCAATTAATATCTTTGGGCGACCCTTCGCAGGTAAGGATTTTCAAGGACGACAACTAATTGAACGCTTAGGCGGTAATATGGTCAGTAGTGGTGAAATTCTGCGCAGCAGCAAAGCCGAAATTACAACCAGAAAAGGCAAACTAACACCAACAAAAGATTTTTACGAAATCGTACTTCCATATTTAGGCAGACCAGAAATTAGTGATAGACCACTATTTTTAAGTTCAATTGGTCGCTGGCACGGAGAAGAAGCAGAGGTAATGAATGCACTTGAAAAATCGGGGCACCCATTGAAAGCTGTTATCTTTCTAGATATATCACCAAATGAGTCCCACACACGCTGGTTAGCCCGTGAAATCAATAACGACCGCTCGGAACGCTATGACGACACCGAAGAAACTTTAAGCATTAGATTTAATGAATTCCAAGAAAAAACTTTGCCAGTTTTGGATTATTATCGCAACTTGGGATTACTTCTTGAAATTGACGGCAAAGGTCCACGAAAGGAAATTACGGACCTTATTATAGACGGCTTGTTTGAACTATCTCAAAAATAAATCAAGTCCTGGCTTTTTTCCGACGATGTTGAGTATTTGCACCGTATTTACGATCAAAAATATCACCGCCCCAAAAACCAAGAGTAATTGCTATGGCAAGTAAATAGAATGGAACCGGTGATTCATACCACGGCTTGCCGCCAAATATCTGATTAGTGAAGTTTTTCAGCGCAGTAGACACTGGTGCAGGTTCGGTCTCGCCATTTACTTGCACTGCAGTTTGAACTATGGCGGTTTGGTTTGTTTGATCGGTTAACCTAAACTTAATCCTATAGGTGTTAGGTGCTGCATAGCTAAACACAATCTTTTTATATCCAGGATTTGGGATGCTGATAAGCGAAGGGTTGTCATCAGAATTGTCGCCAAAATTGGCCGATAGTGCATATGGTGGCGTCCCGCCCCAAACTAATACTCCCAAAGTTTGTTTAAGTTCTGGCATGAATAAACGTGGAATACAAACGATTGACACATGCAATGGACCGCCGGTAGGTAAAACGCCCGAAACAAAATCGTCACAACTAGAGTAATTTACCGTTGATGGAACACCAGGAATAATCGATGGATTATCTGGAATTATCGCGGATACTGTATCTATAGTATCTTTGGTAGAAATTGAAATTGGTGTATTTTCAAAAATTGTCTGATTAACAATTACTGTAACAGATGGAGTCGTAGGTCCTGGCTGATTCAAGTTATCATAATTTAATGCAGTAAGTACATTTTCACCAAACTTCAATTGTATTTGCATGCTAAAAATACCTGCACTCGTACATGCAGCTGATCCAACCGTAACTCCGTTATCTTTTACGACAACAAACATACCCTCAAGACACGTACCAGATACATCCAAAATGATTTGGTCCTTTACAATATAGCCATTTTTAGGGTTGGTTATTGTCGCCCCTTTGGTCGGCGGTGGGACTGGAACGATAGCACCGACAGTTATTGAACCTGACGATGGTTCAGGAGCCGCCTGTGCAAGCCCGCCACTGGCATAAATAAAAAACCCGACAACTAGCAATATCACAAAAAGTGTTAGATGTGAGGTATGCCGATGATGAATAAGTTTTCCGGTATGTTTGTGGGCAACCAGTCTAAAATGGTGCAGCCCAAGTAATCTAGCCTTAATAGGGACTACCTTCTTAGAAGATACTAAGGCAAATAGTCTTTTATTTTTTACCCTTGGTCTTTTTATTTTTTTTGTTTTCATTTTTTGCTTTAGATATTATGCGTTTATTATACACTTTTATTAGTCTTCTGAGAATATAGATTAACGTCACAAGAACCAGTAGAGCTACCAGTATAATCTTGTATGGTATAACCCAGAAGTTGATTGTGCCAGTTATTGCCTGCCCATGGGTTCCATAGCTCATCGTCAAGTTTGCTTTATAAAGACCAAACATCCACTGTTTATTCAATTCCATTTGTGTGAATCTGCGAATACTGTTTGGTAAAACATTTGAAGCGCCGTTTGCTACTGTAATATTTTTAACAACTCCCCCAAACATATCTGTAACTTCAATCTTACCTGATGGTTTGACATGAATATTACCGGTATTCTGAACACGGACTACAAACCAAATTGGACTATTTTCAAAAAATGAGTTTTGTTTTCCGTTTTCTGAGGGTGAGGTGTAAAACGAAGCCATGTCTGCTTTTTCAATAATTTTGCCATCAACACGAATTAGTATTAATACACCGGCACTTGCAGATAGTCCAACGCCCGTACTGTCTAATTTTGGAGCAGTACCAGAGAATCGCAAAACACCATAATGACCACCTGGTTCGGCATTGTTTGGAATAGTAACTTGCGCGGTTATAGTTTTGTTTTGATGAGAATTCAAAGTAAACTGGGAAATTGTGTTTACCCAAGTAATAATAGATGCCGTGGCAGGTAGTTTGCTATCCTCTGCTATTTTTGGAGAGCTAGTTTCGCCCTGTGCAGAAAAATCCCTAACGGACGTCTTGTATAACAAATCGGAACCTGTGACATTTGTAACACCCAAATTAATATTATAGGTTTTACCCCTGCTAGCGTTAAGTTCAACTAGTGTTGGGCTTATTTGAACACCCTGAGCAGCATTAGCGTTGGCCGCCTGAGCACCGACGGGCACTGTTAACAAGCCAGCTAAAAGCAACGTAGTTGCAATAAATCCAAATACGATTTTATTAAAAGCCATAAGCTTCATTAAAAGTTAGCCGTAGCAGTATATGTCAGATTTGATGTATAAACACCAGCCGGAGTTATGCCGTCAATGTTGGCGATGTATCCAACTGTAAACGTATTGGCATTTGTCGCAATATTCGAAGAGGCAACTGTATCTCCTGTTAGAAACCTAAATGAGTCGTTAGTCCCGTAATTAGCAGGAGCAGAAGCCGTACCAGATCCCGATTTTGCAGCCCCCACGACTGGAGTCGTATTGGCATCGGCCAGGTTAAGTCCGAACTGTTTTGAACCAACTGATGAGGTTCCGCCAGACGCCAAGGCTGTAATAGTATTCGAACCTGATGTGAGTGTTGCCCCCGCCACAGTTACTGAATAACCGGTACTGCCGTTTGTCGATGCTGCAATAATTGATGTTCCCTTTGCGGTTGTTGAGGTTGATGCAATTCCAAGATTTACAACACTACCACTAGCTGTTCCGCAGTTTTGTCCGGTAATTGATGTACCCGTACAAAATGTTAGAGTCTCATTAACCGTTAGTGCTACTTGTATCTGCGTAGAGGTGCTTAAGGCAACCGATCCCGTGTCAAGAGGTGTTGTCCATGCATCATCAGAAAAGGTCGTAATTTTACCGTAAAATGTCGTATTGGTGGCTGTTGGGTTATGGACACTGTTCCAGGCTATAGATACGGCGCCAGATGGCGTTGTGGCATTCGAAGAGTTTAGAAGTCGAAGGGAGCCTGTCGTTGCTGTATTTACTGTCCAGCCAGATGCTGCACCAAGTCCTGACGGCTGTGAAGCTAGAGTTGAAGATGCACTCGTAAACCCAGTCGGCGTTACACAACCGCCCGAAAGAGATGTACAAAATTGTATCTCAGCAGATTTAACCGCTGTAGCGGTTGTTGGCAAGGCGGCTGTTGTTAGTGTATAGGTTACACCTGATGCGTCTGCCACGGACGATGATAGCAATACTGATCGCCCCGTTATCTGCAAAGCATTAACTTGAACCATATTAACAAATGGGAAAATGGTAATTGCAATTGCTAAAATGACTGTTTTTAGGATTGCGTATCTTGATTGTCTTTTTTGTAGGTGTTTTTTCATAATCCCTTCCTAGAAATTTGCTGTCGCTGTGTATGTAAGAATGGTCGAGTAGGCACCTGCTGCAGTTGCTGCATCGATGTTGGCTATATAGCTGGTTGTAAACACGTTTGTAGTTGTTGGAGCAGTTGCAGCGGCTACAACTTCACCGGCTGGGTTAAACTTAAATTGGTTTGTTGTATCATAGGCACCGGCAGTTGGAACGCCTGAACCAGTACCGGTTTTATTGGAACCGATTGACGGTGTTGTATTGGCAACAAGGTTAATACCAAATTGCTTGCTATCCTGCGTTGAGCCTGCAAGCGCAGACATAGCTGTAATTGTGTTTGAACCCGAGGTAAGAGTGGCGCCACTATAACCGACAGAATAACCTGTCGCCCCATTAGTACCGACTGTCATCGATGACGTACCGGTACCGGTTGAGCTGGTGGTAAGTGTACCCAGCGCAACAGTTGCTGTTGCTAATGTAAAGGTCAGTGTTTCGTCGACAGATGCTGTAACTGTAATTTGGCCAGCGGTTGATGTGGCAGCGACACCTGTATCAATACCTGTCGTATAGGCATCATCTGAAAAAGTAGCTATGCGCATATAAAATGTCGAGTTTGTTGCGTTTGGGTTTGTTACGCTTGAAAAACCAACTGTCTGGCTGCCTGTTGGAGCAGCAACGTTTCCGGTTTTCTTTAATCGAAGCGAACCAGCCGTTCCAGTGTCAACTGTCCAACCGGCTGCATCACCTAAGTTTGTAGGTTGTGCAGTTAGGGTTGATGAAGTGGCAGAAAAACCTGGGGCAGGCGTACAGGCACCGCTAGCAGTAGTACATGCCGTAAATGATGCTGTCTTAATAACAGTTGCCTGTGGAACTGTGAAAACAAATGAATAGGTTGTACTAGCACTAGCCAAAGAATTGCCTATCACAACCTTTCGGGGTGCTATTTGTGCTGCCGAAGCTGTATTCGGAAAATACGCAAACGTCAGGACTATTGCTATAACCCCATAAAGAATCTGTTTAAATGTTGTTTTGGTGTCTATTTTTTTCATATTATCCTCATCTTGTTATAGTTATTTTCATTCTAACCTTGATAATATAATACCATAAGCTTTAAATTATCAATACTTTTTATTGTCAAGTTTTTAAAAGTTCCCCGTAGCAGTATACGTTAGAATTGTCGAATAAGAGCCGGCTTTGGTTGAGCCGTCCATGTTAGCAATATAACTAGTCGTAAAAGTGTTGGTATTAGTCGCGAGTGAAGCCCCTGCTATGACATCTCCGGCGTTATTAAATTTATACTGATTAGCTGTGTCGTAGCCTGTTTTTGGTGTCCCTGAACCTGTGCCGCTAACCGCTACTCCAACCGCTGGAGTTGCGTTTGCCATCATATTAATACCGAATTGCTTACTATTAACCGTTGACGCCCCCTGAGCCGCCATGGCCGTAATTGTATCGGATCCTGAAGTCAAAGTCGCACCACTGTAGCTAACCGAGTAGCCAGTTGCTGCATTAGTTGATACTGTCATCGAAGATGTGCCAGTTCCAGTACTAACAGTCGAAGGCGAAGTCATCGTAACATTCGTAGACGCAAGTGTAAACGCCAAAAGTTCGTTAATTCCAACAGTTACCGTAACCTGACCAGCTGTTGAAGTTGCCACAACACCAGTATCAATAGGGGTTGTCCAAGTATCATCAGAATAGGTGGTTATATGTACAAAGAATGTCGAGTTGGTGGCGCTTGGATTACGAACGGAATTGAAATTTATAGTTGCGGCTCCTGGTGCACCAGAGTTAGATGCATTTTTTATACGAAGCGAAGTGGCATCCGTAGTGTCTATTGTCCACGAACCTGCACCCCCAAGACCAGTCGGCGCACCATTCAGTGTTGCTGGACCAGCGGACGATGAAAAACCACTGGCTGCACCGGCTTGAGTACAAGCGCCACTGGAGTTATCGCAGGCTTGAAACTTAACAGACTGCACTACTGTCGCCGATGGTAAGGTAAATGTAAAATTATATGACGTAGAGGCACTTGCTAGTGAACTTCCTATTACAACCTTTCGAGGCGTAATCTGATCAGCTGAAACCGTTTTTGGGAAATATGCAAAAACTAGCACCATTGCAATAAACCCATATAAAATTCTCTGGATTGGAAGTTTTATTTTTATTTTTGACATTTGTCTGTATCCTATATTTTTACTTTTTGTGTTTTCTTAGTGATATAATAACATAAGCGTGAAAAAAACAATACCCTTAATCATTTTTTTTGTAACAATTATTTCTAGCATTGCAACGGCATCAGTTAGTTATGCACAGCCATACGGCAAAGGCATATATGGCGCAAATGTTCCATACGGTAGTCAAACGTCTTTATCTATTTCAACCAACGGTAATGTTAATATCCCTATTACGCCTACATCCAACGGTGTATCAGCTAGTGGGACCAGCCAGGTAACCGTCACGTCAACTGATGTTACAGGTTATAAACTATATATTCGCGCCTTGAACAGTACAAATATGGATAATTTGGGAACGCCATTGCCGGCTTCGGCTAACGGTTCGCCTGCACCTCTGGCTGTTAATACTTGGGGCTACAACACAGACGCTTCTAATAATTTCGTTGGTATCAGCTTGTCTGATGTATTGATTCGCTCAACAACGGGACCAAAATCCAGTGGCGAGATTACTAGTGTAACTTATGGAATCAAGTTAGACATGGCCAAACCGGCTGGTAATTATGTCGCGTCTGTTGTCTATACTGCCGTTCCACAAACTAACTAGTCTTTTTAATAATTCGCTTTCGTATAAACCAATATACTAAGGTTGCAAAAACTACTAAAACAAAAATTGTCGCCCAAGTCGGCATATATAATATCAGGTGTGTTTTTGTGACCGCCGGGTTATCACCAAGTCCGATATTATACACGGCTTTGTATAAACCTGGCCATAAAGGCGCAGGCATAGTATCAGATATCAATCGAATTGTACCTGGTAGAATAAGTACCTCGCCGGACATATCGGTTACCGTGCCATTCCATAATAAATCCTTAATCTGCAAATTATATCGGCTACGATAATGTGTCGTACCAGTGTTTTGCAGTGCCACGTTCCAAATGCTGTCACCGCTAATCAGCCATGGCGACGATAACGATACCAGATATCCAACTCGGGATATATCACCCGACACGGTTATATATAAAAGCGAAGCAATCCGCTGCTTTGATTCTACGGCGCTATTATCACTGTTCGTATCAGTACTGGCGAATAAACTTATGTACCGACCGCCTGGTTCTGCCGATAATGGCACGCCGACGGAGTATGTAATATTTTCACTATTGCCGGGTTCCAGATTAATGTTTGGGTGGTTAAAACTCACCCATTTGACTACATTGGATTCGGCCGTAAAAGCATAGTCATATTGCTGGTTAATTACGCTGAAAACTTCAGCACTCATGGTTACTGCCATGGTTTTTGTCGAATTATTTGTAATCTTTAAAACACCGTCTAATGATGTACCTGGTTCAATTTCTAGTTCATTTCTGAGTGGTGATAAAGTTAATCCCTTTGGTTTTACCACCGTGGAACCTTGCGCCGACGCTATAATGATTGGTTCAAAACTAAAAATTATTAACGATAGTACAAATATGACAATAATCGACATAATTAAAACAGTCGTATGTCGATGCGAAACGGTAAATGATTTTGTAATTATTTTTTTAGTAAGAAACATTCATAGTTGAATAACATTAATAATTAAAACATACTGAACATATCACCTGATGAGATTTCATAGGTAAATCCTATCTGTCCTATAAACCCAGCACCCCCGGTAGTACTTGAACCCTGCCTACCGCCGCCACCACCACCACCACCGCCAGGACCAGAAGCCGGTGTGAGACCATTAGCTTTTTGCAAACCGCCATTACCTCCAGGGCCACCACCCGTTACAGCTGTGGCTCCGGTTTGTGTGGTAGCGTTATTACCGGTTGATGCGGTTCCACCCGAACTACCGCCACCGCCACCAGCATTCGTAGTAGTTGTAAATCCATCCCCACCACTATATTTTACATTACCCACTCCGGCAGATAGTTGACCGCCAGTACCGCCAGCGCCGCCATTAGCCCCACCGGCTGTTCCACCTTTTGCAAGGAGTGTACTAGTAGCAACAAAGTAAGTATCAGCGCCAGCTATACCAACTGTGTAGCTATAACCGGTACCGGGCGATACATTATAGCTGTTTAATTTTGAATAACCTCCAGCTCCACCCCCCGAACCGCCCGAGCCGCTTGGGGTGGTTCCGGCTCCACCGTTACCACCACCGCCCCAACATTCAACCCGAACATAAGTCACGCCTGCTGGGCAAGTCCAAGTTCCCGAAGTTGTATAGGTTACTTGTGTCACTAAATATTTCCAGTTATTGCCACCAAGTCCCATTTGGAATCAGTGTTATTATAAATAAATCCAAGATACATCGTATGTGAAAGCACGGTTGTAAGCGGTAAAGGAATATCAGTTCCCGCTCTGTAGATTGCGTTCCAGGCCAGTGTTCGTGCCGTACCATTATCCTTAATCCTTATCATTAATTTGCGACCCTCGGTCGCTACTGCCATGGTTGGTGATCCAAATGTTGCGGTCGCAGCCAAGGCTGTAATAGTATATAAATCAGTTGTATCACTGTTAGGGGTTGGGGTACCGCTGGATGCAATAGTTGTAACCCTTGGTGCTCTGGAGGTATCCTGCAACGTAGCCCAAGATGGCAAGCCGCCTGCAACAGTTAAGAGTTGCCCAGCCGTCCCGCCTATTGCCAATCTGACAAAATTTCCACCACTATCACGGTAATAGGTGTCACCGGTTGCCCCTGAGGTGTCGTTGTAGGCCGCAATTGTATTACGAGTTGTACTGGTTGTTTGAGTAAAATATAATCTATCAGTTAAAAATTCGACTGCTCCAACTTCGGCTGCTGTCGTCAATGAACCTGAGGTCAATTTAATAGGTGCTGTACCAGCCGCGGTTGTACCGGCCTTAATATGAAGTGCAGCCGTTGGGGTGGCTGGTCCAACACCAACGTTGCCGTTTGCTAAAATCGCGATTCTTTCGGTCGGTATTATTGCACCATTAGCCGTAGTTGCAAAAGACAATCTTCCCGGCATACTTGTCGGTGAAATTGTTCCAGTACCAACCTGCATATCAATCTGAGCGGACGGATAATATGACGACGTCGCCCAACCGTTTGATTGGATTGCAAGGATATTTTGTCCGGCAACCACGTCAGCGGGCGTTGATGTGTTTGAATTAGCCCGTACTGCCATAATAAAAGCAGGGTTTGTAGTCGAGTGTTTATTCAAAATCATTGAATCCAGATATCCATTGGCCGCATCCGAAACGTATAATGGTGCGGTTTGGTTGACACCCGAAATTGATACCCCGGTGGTTTCTGTACCTGCATTGCCAGCAGTTATCATACCCGTACTGCTGATCCTCATCCTTTCGGTTATTGTTCCAGATGAATTGTCAGCCGTCGAAAAAGTTAAAACACCCGGTATTTTATTATTGGCAATAGTGCCTTCTGTCGTTGATCTTATTTGGGTTGAATATGCATAGTCGGTACCATCATGACCATAGCCGTATATTTTATACATATCATCACCCGTAACTACAGCCGAAGGACTCGCCAAGGTACCTCTTTGACGACCAAAATATATTTGTGAGCCGATTGCAGCAGTTGTATTTTCAGCTCTTCGAGTAGCAAACTCTACATAAAGAGGATTAGCATTATCAACATTTATCACGCTTCTACCAGTCATTCCAGTACCACCTAGTACCCCCGAACCACTTCCACCAATCGCATAAGAGCCGTCATTATTGTATGTAGCAGCTAATATGTTGCCATTATTACCAACCTTAACTTGTACGGCAGCAGCGGTTGAAGTTCCATTTCCTGATGTACCTTGAAGACTGAGGGCATCAGTCACGCCAGTACCACCAATGATAGTTTGACCATTTGCATAGCCTAGGCCATTCATAATAATGTTGTACCTGGTACTAGACGGTGAAAAGAATAGACTGGTGCCGTCATATTCCATGACACCGGCTGTAATTGCCGATAGATTCGTTCCCGAGGTAAATTTAAGAGGTGCCGCCGAAGCTGTGCCTGGACGCAATGTAACATTCATGTGTCCACCGCTGGCAACATCCCCTGCACCACTGTTGTCATTGTTATAATGTTCTTTATTTAGAAATTGGTTAAGAATGTCACCCCAAGCGCCATCGTCACCATTAACTTCCGGAAGTCGCCACGGTTGTGCCATCGCTTACATCCCATACCTTCCGTTACCAAAACCACTACCTTTGTTATTAGCTTGATTATTGGTTAGCTTTTCATCGGCTGATGTTAACAGTGACATAATTCCCTTTAGTCCTACTATTCCAACCAATATAACACCACTGTATTTCAAGAAGTCTTTTCGGGTCATCTCTTTATCTTTGATTGTTTGGATAATATTTTTTTTAATCACGCCGTTATTTCGCTCCATTTTCAAACGAACATATTTCATAATAATCATAAGCCAAAATAGATAATAAATCAAACACCTCATTGTAAGATAAAACAATATACCCAATTACCCTTGCATAATCACCTCATTTTACTTAAACTTAGATATGAAATATTAGGGAGAAAGAGGGAGTTATGATCGGAAAATTCGAACTCATCGTTTTACTGGCATTAGTAGTAACCATGCTGTTTGTGGGGGGTAAAAAACTTCCAGAACTAGCCCGAGGCGTCGGTCAGTCAGCCAAGGAACTTAAAAAAGGTTTCAATGACGGCAAAGATGAAAAAGAGCCCAGCAAAAAAACAACCAAAAAATAATTAACGAGGTGGTGAAGTGGGCCAACCAATTCAAAAACTAGAAGAAAAGAAGCCAGCAACTGTAAATGATCATCTCCGTGAACTTACGGTGCGTTTGTTTGTAACGCTTGCGGCTATGGGCATTGCGGGTACAGTGGTCTTCTTTTTTTATGGGCCCATCTTGGCATTCCTTAGCTCACCTCTTGGTGCGCCACTTTATTACAGCAACCCGGCTGGTAGCTTTAGTTTTGTTATGAAGATATGCCTAACAGGAGCTTTGATAGTAACAATACCGGTGCTGACCTTCAATATTATCATGTTCGTAAAACCGGTTTTTAATAAAACGTTGTCGATGAAACGTATTTTAATTACAACAGGCATATCAACCTGTTTAGCGATTACCGGTGCTGTTTTCGCGTTTTACGTTATACTGCCAGGCTCTTTAAAGTTCTTTAAGGGGTTTCAGGTCAACGGGCTACACGCTTTAATATCTGCCGACAGCTATCTGAGTTTCATTACTAATCTAATTATTATGTTTGTTTTCGTGTTCCAAATTCCACTACTGATGATATTTATTGATTATATAAAACCATTGAAACCGATTAACCTGATAAAAAGGGGGAAATGGGTTGTTATAGGTGCTTTAGTTATAACTATTATCCAACCCTTCACTTACGATTTTGTGACTAGTCTTCTGATTGCTTTGCCAATTATTGGGCTTTATTATTTATCGGTTCTGGCTGTTTTTATGCAACATGCCCGAGGAAGACGTAAAGAAAGACAATCTGTATTTGCTGTTGTTGCAAAACCTGTTTTAACACCTTTAAACCAATTGGCGATGGACGAACCATTGTATGAAAGTTTGCGAGACGAACTTTCCAACCTAGAAAAACCAGTCCCGACCCACGTCCACATACATAAACCGGCTCCGCTACCAAGGGTTACCCAAGATATGGACTTCAAGAGACCAACTGTTCGGACAGAGATTGCTATACCAGCCTGGGTTCTAGAGCGAAAAGCTCGACGACAACAGTTCAGCAAACAAGTTAATGTATTTTCTGATATTATTCGAAAGCCCGGTGTCAGTCACGCCTAAGCATAACAGTAAAAGCTTCGGATGGGATATCAACTTTGCCAAATCGCTTCATACGTTTTTTACCTTTGGCTTGTTTGGCTAGGACTTTCTTTTTACGCGACACATCACCGCCATAAAGTCCGGTCGTAACGTCCTTGCGATAAGCCGACAAATCCGCCCTGGCAATAAACTTGCCGCCAATTGCCGCTTGCAAAGCAACCTGGAAATTTTGCCGTGGGATAACTTCTTTTAATTTATCGACGATAACCCTGCCGAGTCGCTGGGCTTCACTGCGATGCGCCATAACACTTAACGCATCAACAATATTTCCGGCTACATAAAAATCAACGCGAACTAAATCCTCGGTTTTATATTCATCAAGTTCATAATTAAACGTTCCATAACCGCTAGTAACAGATTTTAGTTGGTCGTAAAAATCGGTCAGCAAATTTGCAAGTGGCGCGCTAAAACTAATAATCGCCCGTTCATCCATATAACTGAGGTTGTTTTGAATACCTCTTTTACCAATGACCAGTTGTAAAACAGCGCCAATATAAGTTTGGGGAATGACAATTTCGCCCTTTATCCAGGGTTCGCGAATCTCTAAAATACGACTCACGTCCGGCAAATCACTGGCACTTTTGATATCTACGACTTCTCCTTTTGATAAAATAACCTGATAATCGGTCGACGGATTTGTAACAATTAAATCCAAATCGTATTCGCGCTCTAGACGCTCGCGGATAATATCCATATGAAGCAGTCCCAAAAAACCAATTCTTACACCAAATCCGAGTACTGGCGAATTTTCGGGTTCAAACTGAAGTGCTGAATCACTTAAACTTAACTTTTCAATTGCGTCCTTTAAATTATGATAATCGTCATTACTAACTGGGAAAAAGCCGGCGTATACAAAAGGTTTGACTAGTTTGTAACCCGGCAACTGTGATTTCGTATATGACCGTTTCGTAGTAACTGTATCGCCGACCCGTGCATCACGAGTTGTGCGCAGGTTTGTTACGACATAACCAATCTCACCAGTCGCCAAATCAGGTCCTGGTTTCATAGCCGGTTGCAACGAACCAACTTCCAGCGCAATACCACTGGCACCGGTAGCAATCATTTGAATCGTGTCGCCTTTTTTTATCGCGCCATCAACAATTCGAACGTATAAAATCACGCCACGATAATCATCATAATAACTGTCAAATATTAGCGCCCTGGTCGAGGCATCATCATTGCCGATAGGCGGATTTATCTGTTCAATTACAGCATCAAGTACGGTATCTACCCCTTCACCGCTTTTGGCACTAATTTTTAGAATTTCTGATTCACTACACCCTAGCAGATTGATTATTTCTGCTGTAACACGTTTTACGTCGGATGCCGGCAAGTCAATCTTGTTCAGAACCGGAATTATTTTTAAATCTTGGTTTAACGCCAAATAAACATTTGCCAAAGTCTGAGCTTGAATCCCCTGGCTGGCGTCGACAATTAAAATTGCTCCTTCACAGGCTTGAAGCGATCGACTGACTTCATAACTGAAATCGACATGACCAGGGGTATCGATTAAATTCAGATCATAGCCCTTATATTTCATCCGAACCGGCGCAAGTTTAATTGTTATACCTTTTTCGCGCTCTAAATCCATATTGTCCAGAAGTTGTGATTTCATGTCTCGCTGTAAAACCGTACCTGTCTGTTCCAACATACGGTCAGCTAGAGTCGATTTACCGTGGTCGATGTGGGCGATAATACAAAAATTTCGAATTTTAGCTAGGACCATATTCGTCCGACACCACCAAATAGCAAACCTTTAACTCGCGATACGATTGGTTTAACTTCTTGAAGTCTGAACAACCAGCTTGCAAGAACATACGAAACCAGGCTGATGACAACAATAATAAAGAACCTTGGAAAACTAGTAAAGAAGCTTTGATCGGTTGCACGAAGAGGCAATAACATGAAACAAATATAAGTGATAACGGCCATTAGTGCCGTTGCACCTGTCATCCTGACAACAGCTTGGATAAATGGGTAATCAAACAAACCATTGATATGTTTGGACATTATTACAAGTAAAATAGTCACTTGGACAACCGACACAATTGACACAGCCCAAGCAAGTCCGTAAACTCCCATATTCAGACCCAAAGTAAACCATACTGCCAGGATTATATTCAATACAATAGCAACAAAAGAAATGTAAAGCGGGGTTTTGGTATCTTGTTGCGCATAAAAACTTCGGGCAGCTATCTGAAAAATGGAACTAAATAAAATAGAAATTGCCAAAATCCCCAATATCCCTGACATTAAAACATCACCTCCGTTTTTGATGAAGTTGACCAAATAACCGCGACCGAAAAATGCCACTATCGTGACCGGAAGTGCCAGCCAGATGATAACGCGCAATGTAGTCTGAAGTTCTTTTTTAAACAAATCCGGTCTTCCCTGCCCTAAACGCTCGGCCATCTTGGGGAATGCAGCCGTACTGATTGCAACACCGATTAAGCTGGTTGGTACATATGATAAGTTGGACGCTTGCTGGTAAGCACGAATTGTCCCGGCAGCCATTCGCGACGCCAGGTTAGTCTCAACAATGCTGTTTACGTAATTAATACCCTGGTTTAATGACCTGGGTGGCAAAAGCGACAGTACTTTGCGAAAACCTTTATTCCGCCAAAAGATTTTAAATCTGTAATCAAAGCCCATCCCCCACAGACCGATACAACTTATCAGCAGCTGCATAACTGATCCTAGCGCTACCCCCAGGGCAACTCCCATAATTCCACCGTCAAAAACATGCCATCCAAAAATATCAATTCCATTTGTAAAGACTGTCGTACCGATAATGATACCGATGTTATATACAGCCGGTGCCAACGCAAAGAAAACGAACCTTCCGACAGCCTGTTGCATACTTGTAACAACCGCGGCTATTGAAAAAAGAAATGGGTTGATAGCAATCACTCGCATCATGCTAATTGCCAAGGCACGGCTGGATTCATCCAAACCCGGGCCAACTACGTATCTAACCAGAGGATCTGCAAAAATGATAATCAATACACTTGTAATCAGGGTGACTATCGCCATCAAATTCAAAATACTGGTCGAGAGTTGCCATGCTGACTTTTTATTGTTATCGGCCAACCTTTTATTAAACACCGGGATAAACGATACGCTTAGTGCCCCTGATACCAAAATAAAAAACATGAAGTCAGGAATCAAAAAAGCCACTGTATATGCATCAATCCCCTGTGGATAAGTCGAATAGTACAAACTGTTCAGTTGTCGATCGCGAACAAGCCCTAACACACTTGAAACCAACGCCGAACCGGCCAATAAAGTAGCAGCCCATCTAATGGGTAGTTTAATGTTTGCCCTGGCTACTGTGCTTTTGAATGTTCGTCGCATACGGATATACCGCTAGGCTAGTAGAGCTTAGCCTCCTCTGGTAAAACGGTGTCTTTTAATATCTCGGCAACTTGGTCCTTTTCGATTGTTTCATCGGCTAACAGGACTTTGGCAAGTTTGTCTAAACCTACACGGTTATTCTGGATGACGATTTCTGCACGCTTGGCGGATTCGTTGATTAACGAGGCAACTTCTTTGTCAATTTCCATAGCTGTGTCGTCGCTATATGGCCTGTCGTGCGCCATCCTATCAAACATTATTCCACCACTGTCTTCGTGGAATACCTGGTCGCGTAGTTTTGTGCCCATGCCTTGTTCCATGACCATATCGCGAGCAACTCCGGTCGCATAACGTAAATCCGAACTGGCACCAGTCGTAACACGGTCCTTGCCGTAAATTAGTTTTTCGGCAACACGTCCGCCCAATGCCCGTGCCAACACATCTTTAAATTCAATGATACTTGTAAACCGTTTGTCTTCTGGTGGCAAAAACCAAGTTACGCCGCCAGTGGCACCACGTGGAATAATAGTAACCTTATGAACCGAATCACTATCCGGCAAAACATGCCCAACTACGGCATGGCCAGCTTCATGATATGCAGTCATTTCTTTTTCCTTGTCGCTCATGATTTTTGATTTGTGTTCCGGACCGATGGCAATTTTTTCAAATGCTTCCGTCAAATCCGAGTTATTAATTTTTTTAGCGTTCCGTCCGGCTGCAACAATTGCTGCCTCGTTGGCAATATTAGCTAAATCCGCACCTGATGAGCCGGCAGTTTTCGCAGCCATTGCGCTAATATCAACAGTTGCGTCAACGGGTTTGTTTTTAAAGTGAACTTTCAAAATTGCTTCGCGGTC
Source organism: bacterium (assembly GCA_043724245.1). Classification (GTDB taxonomy): domain Bacteria; phylum Patescibacteriota; class Saccharimonadia; order Saccharimonadales; family Saccharimonadaceae; genus UBA1547. The sequence goes on along the minus strand of JAYSMZ010000003.1, from coordinate 8,783 downwards.
ACGACGTTCAGGCAATGTAATTTCCGTTCGCCTATCGAATCGTCCTGGACGAAGCAGCGCCGGATCCAATACGTCAGCCCGGTTAGTTGCCGCCAAGACAATAACGTTCGCACCGACTTCAAAACCGTCCATCTCGACTAATATTTGGTTCAAGGTTTGTTCGCGTTCATCATGACCGCCTCCCATGCCACTGCCTCGCCGGCGCCCTACGGCGTCAATTTCATCGATGAATATAATTGCCGGTGCGTTCTTTTTGGCTTTGGTAAATAAATCGCGAACACGACTGGCACCAACACCAACAAACATTTCGACAAATTCTGAACCCGAAATTGAAAAGAATGGTACGCTGGCTTCACCTGCAACAGCACGAGCCAACAAGGTTTTACCAGTACCCGGACTGCCAACTAACAACACGCCTCTAGGAATTTTGGCGCCCAACGACTCATACTTTTTCGGATGTTTTAAAAAATCAACGACTTCCTGTAAATCTTGCTTTGCAGATTCGTTACCGGCTATATCGTCAAAAACCGCCTTTTCTTTATCAAGTCCATATAATTTAGCTTTTGACTTGCCAAAACCCATAGCTTGATTATTCTGACCCTGGGCTTGACGCATCATGAACATAAAGAAACCTGCAATCAGAACTACTGGGATAATAATCGTAGCCAGGCTCCAAAATGTAGTACCGGTAGTCGATGCTGGCAAAATACTCAGTTCAACTGGCGCATCGGATTTTAACCCTTGTTGTTGGATACTACTACCATCTTGCTTGACCGACTTTTCGGTCGGGTTTTTTTTACCTTTCGGTGTAATCGTAACGTCATTGCCCTGAATCGCGAGTTTCGAAATTTGACCGGCATTAGCCTGTTTTATCACATCTGAAATTGCCACGCTTTTTAGGTCATCGTGAGGTGTTATTAATGCGATCCCAACAAGACCGGCAAAAATAATAATTGCCCAAAACAGACTTAGGCGGATAATGTCACTTGGTTTTCTTTTCATATTCGGTAATTTAATTGCCATAAAAAATTTACATCCTTTCGCGGTCGGGCATCTCGTTGCTTCGTATCTCTATACTTATTTTATCAGTTTGACTGTAAAATTACGAGAAGTGAAATAAATTTCAATACCCCAACCCGCATGATAAATTTTGCCGGGTAGAAACGTCTTGATAGCATGTAAAGTTTTAAACCTTTGTGGTCTTGTCAAACGCCACTTTGTGATATGCCACAAAAGCTCAGAGCCGATTCGATCGTCCAGATGCGAAAAAAAATAACGACTGTATTTTGGACCGCTTCCAATCAGTTTGTCAGCTTCTTTTCCGATGTCCATTTTTATAGATTTTTGCGTATCCCACAATGCCAACAACTGCCGCTTGACATCATCATCTAGTTTTATGACTTGTCGGCGAATGCGGTTGCGCAAATAATTGTCGGTTTTGTTGGTGCTATCCTCGCGCCATTTTAATCCGTACTTTTTCGCATAGGCCAAGGTTTCGTTTTTGTTCATTCCCATCAGCGGTCTGATAACGTCCGAATCCAATACCGCTAGTCCTCGCCAACCAGTACCTCGCGATAAATTAATTGCGATTGATTCGATAACATCATCATCATGGTGCGCCGTCGCAAGAAACGCGCCATATTTTTTGACAACTGAACGCAGAAAAGCATAACGCTGGTCACGCGCTTTTTCCTCACTTGCGCCCGGTCCAAGTTCTTCGCGCTTCATGACAAACTCTAGGCCGTATTTATAAGCCAAATTTTTAACGAATTCAGCATCCAAATGCGAATCGCTGCGAATCCCATGATCAAAATGCGCCACCACCAGTTTGCAGGGTGTCACCTTGCAACGTTTTGCCATAATATCCAGTAAAACCACCGAGTCCACCCCGCCACTAACTGCCACTACAAATATATTCATTTTACAAAAATCTCTTTGAAAAGACGACGCCGACCCAAACACCAAATATACCGCCGACTAATCCGCCTAGAATTCCCCAAATGCTAAATAAATCTTTATCCCCAAATAACATCGGTGCAAAACTGCCGGCTAGCTCACCGATGACTGCAAAAGACAAGATGACGCTTTTATTCATATAGTTATTATACAGTCTTAGTAATAATGCACGCCCAAGAAAACGTCGGTTGTTTCGACTAGTATAGAATTCAATCTTATAAATACCGCGTACTACCAAAAGGAATCTTGGTTTTTATGAATTCGCCGGTTTTTAAAGTATCGGCCGAATGGACTGTTCTATCACCGAATCGCTGGTTAATATTGTCGATTGCGCTGACCAATTGCTGTTCGCGGACTATTTCGTCATTAAATAAACTTATTTGCGGGTTGTCATTATCGGATAATTCATAGCAACGAATACCAATTTCCTGAACATTGCCGGGCGCATCTAAAAACAATTGTTGAGCAATGGTGTTGATAGTTTTGTCACTGTAAAACGGTATTTGACTCATCCTGCAAGTATGCCAATATTTTCTATCGACGGTCCGAATATAAATATGCACTCCGCGCGCAACCTTGTTTTGTGACCGCATTCTATAACCGACTGATTCGCACAAATGATGGAGTCTGGCTTTAACCTGGGCATGCGTCAGATTCCTATTTTCCAATACATATTGTCTACCAACCGTTTTAACTTCGAATGTTCTGTCGTCGACTTCATAGCCACGCAGCCGCTGGTACCAATGAACCCCGTTAATACTTTTGAAAACTATTTTTTGCAATGACACTACGCCCGTATCTAAAAATTGAATCGGCGTAAAGATACTCACGGCATTAAGTCGGCGCTGCATGTGACTGGCGATTCCGGTGATATCGGTTAGTTTCATAGTCCCATAGACAAACCGCAAATTAGTCGCATCGACCACGTCCAAACCGTCCGGTTTATGTAGTCCGGCCGCGGTTTTTGCCAAGAACCGACTAGGGCCAATGCCGATATTACAACGCATAGCGCAGCCAATCTCGTCTTGCAGCCGTTTTTTAATTTCGTAACCTATTTCGACCAATGTTTTTTGCAGTGGTACGCCATGAAAATCAATAATACCCTCATCTATACTTTTCATGACAACATTCGGCGAATATGAATTCAGTATCGCCATCAGTTTTCGGTAAACATACCGGTATTTCGGCGGGTCGCTTTCGACCGCGATTAATCCCGGCATCAGTTTGGCGGCTTCGCGAAATTTCATGCCAACTTTTACCCCAGCCGATTTAGCCTCATAACTAGCGGTCACAATAGCAGTGTGTTCGGTGCGGCGGTTAATGACCGCGATTGGTTTGCCCCGCAACATCGGCCTGGATTGCTGTTCGATTGACGCAAAAGCCGAATTCAAATCGACATGCATAATAAGTGACGGCTCTAGGTTATATTTGTCACGCATCAACGTGATCCGCCTCGCGTGTTAAATACCAAATCAAGCGCTGGGCGTCGAACTCCAACCTATAGTCGGCCGACCCGTCGGTCACATCGAAAATATGCAATATCCGTTTGCCTTGCATTGTCGGATGGCATAGACCTATTTCGGTAATATCAAATTCGCGACCATTTAATCGTCTGAATCTAAGCGGTCGGCAAGGATTCAAACCTTTACCAAATACAGCCACGACCTTAACTTGCTCATTCAAAAAAAGTTCATCATTCATATCAAAAAATCCCCTAAAAAATTATTTCAGGAAACGTTTAGTTAATTTTTGCCCGTCTATTTCACCCGTTTCTAGTGAATATCCGAAGACAATTAGAATAATAGCCGTTCGTGAGGGACGCTTTACTAACAAGAGCCAGTGTGTATCACGTGGTATGAATTTATTATACTACGCTTAGTATCTGGAAATACAGTCTATTTCTTGATACAATCGTCCATGTGGCTACTGTAATTTGTAGCTAAACAATAAAACAAACCAAGCCCACGGCTGTTTGTTTTATTGAGAGGAGGAATGACGGTGACGTGCAGCTTTTGTCGCTTGCGACAAAACAAAACGTCAAAAGTCCATTCCGACGAGGTAGCGTAGCTCAGTTGGTTAGAGCGCAGGACTCATAAGCCTGAGGTCGCCGGTTCAATTCCAGCCGCTACTACCAAAATAATAGTCCCACCGATAGGTGAGACTATTATTTTGGTAATCGCTGATGGGAATCGAACCTGTGACCGCACCGTTAAAAACGGTGCTTGGTCGCCAGGTCGCGAAGAGCAGCGAAATAAAAATGTGTTTACATATTTTTATGAGCAAGCGGAGGAGGCTTTAGCCGATATTCCAGCTGGAAAACCTTTAGAAGGACGGACCTTCTAAACAAAGAAAATGTGTTGTTATATCTTATTTGCCAGTTCGTATTTAATTTCATCAAGAGTAGATTCGTAATCTTCACTGTCATCCAAAAAATCCGCATATACCGGTGTCGATCCAAACATTTCAATTACCCTTTTCTGCTGCAGCCATTCTGGCTGACCTATGCCAAAATAAGCGCCAATACTGGAATACGGATAGGCTCGCCAATCGCCGGGATTCAGATGGATGTAACGACTGATGTGCATTAAATACGAATCGCTAGACACGCGAGAAGCTTTGTATCTACTTTCAAATAATGACCCGGATGAATCGTATTTTTTATTGAAATAGGTGCTGTAACTAGTCATAATCCCGCGCATTAACCTGGACATCGCGCCTTTTTCAATTTGGTACAACAATAAATGAAAATGATTTTCCATCAAACAATAACTTAGAAGTTCGATTTTACCTCGCAGATGCACGTACGGTTTCCCATATTTATCGGATATCTCGTCAACTGAAAGATGTCGTTTTAATAAGTTCAGAAATACCCGATAATCTTCGTTTTCTTTAAAAATTTTTTGCCGACCGTGTCCACGGGCATAGACGTGATAATAACTTTCTTCAATATCAATCTTTATAACATTTCGACTAGGCATATTTACATACTACACAATAAAACTTCTTTTTAGAAGGTCCGTCCTTCTAAAGTAAAGGTTGTTAAAATTAAATAACCTCGTTATTAAAAGAGGTTATTCCATTCCAAACCAAACAAATATCGTAATTTAAGCGTCGTCCTCAATATTTGAAATCTCGGCTTCGCGACGGGCGATAAAACCCAGCAACTGTTCGGTAGTCCGTGGCTTATCCCACGTCGCCATTGTCAACCCCAGCAAATCGCTTTTTGTTACTAGTTCGATTTCTGATTGTGTATCCATTCCAGGTATTTCCTTTTTTTGTTTTTATTGTTTTATAAATCTATTTTAGCATATATTGTATTAATAAGCAATACCATTTTATAAAAACCCTACTAGATTTTTAGTGTTATTTTTTTCTCTCTCGTTTAGATTATTATTCTATAACGATAAGCTTTATTTTACGGGGGCTATATGGTATAAATTAAGTTGAGGAAATAAAAAAATAAAAAATATGGATATTCCCAGCTTACTCGCGATTATATCTTTGGCAGCACTAATACACGCCAGTTTTCAACTTAGTGTCAGCGTTCTGACATTGCTGAGTGGGCATTCAATCGGGGCTAAACATTCTCAAGCCAGATTACTACGACTGACATCAAGTTTCGTAATTGGCGCCGCCGTAATGACGGTTCTATTGCTGTCGTTCACATCACTGATATTGATACAGTTCTACGGCAGTAACCCACCTTTAGTTGTTTGGGCAGCTGCTAGTGGTCTATTGGTAGGAGTGGCACTATGTATTTGGTTGTTTTATTACCGCCATGACAAGGGGACTGCGCTGTGGATTCCAAAAGCTTTTGCCGTCTATTTAAACGATAGAACCAAGGCGACAAAACGAAGTTCCGAAGCGTTCGGGCTGGGTTTAAGTAGTGTTCTTGGCGAACTTTTGTTTATCGTCGCCCCGCTATTAGTATCCTCCTTGGTACTAATTCAGTTGCCCGTCATGTGGCAGTTGGTAGGAATTGCAATCTATACTGTCATTTCCCTGCTTTCTCTGTTAATCGTGTGGGTATTAATCAGTAGTGGCCACTCTTTGGGCAAAATTCAAAAATGGCGTGAATCGAACAAATATTTTTTGCAGTTTGTATCCGGCGCTAGCTTGATCGTATTGGTGGTATTTATTTACGCTGTTGAAATATTAGGCAGCTCGGTGGGATTTAATTAATATGACTTTATCGGTGGACGTGATTAAAAGCGGCGGTCAGCGTCAATCAGAACAATTTATGCGAAGCAAACTTCATACTAGTATAGTCGCTACTTGTTTAAGTGTACGAGTCCCGACTGGTCAAGCTGAATCTATCGCGGCTTCGGTCTGCGAGGCAGTTATTGCCTGGCTTCAACAACATCCTGAAGTTACATCTCAAGACATTCGCATTATTGCCACTAAACACCTACGCATTCAACACCCTGAAGCGGCCTACTTATACGAACAAAACCGGATTACAATTTAACCTGAAAAGAAGGGAAATATTATGGCAAAAAAATTTACATTCGACTATGACCTTATCGTTATCGGCAGTGGACCTGGTGGCAGCGCGGCTGCGACCATGGCTGCTATGGATGGTAAACGAGTGGCAATTATTGAATCGGGTACATTCGGAGGCGAATCCCCTAATTACAGCGATATTCCCACTAAAGCTTTGCTTCATGCCGCCAATTTATATGACGAGGCACGACATGGCGACCGTTTTGGCCTGCGGTCGTCGACTCTCGGATATAATTACCCGTCACTTCGTGCTTGGAAAGAATTGGCCGTCACTCGCACTGGAACAGGCGGTAACAGAAAATATTATGAAAATCAGGGGATTGATACATTTGTTGGTTTGGCACACTTTTTATCACCGAACGAAATAAGTGTTAACCGTCGACACCTTTCGGCTAGCAATTTTTTGATCGCAACCGGTGCTACTTGGGCTGTCCCTGAAATACCAGGCCTGGATACAATAAAATACCTAACGCCTCGAACTATTTTAGAAACACTACGACCACCAAAAAGCCTGATGATAATCGGTGGTGACAACATTGGTGTTGAAATTGCTCAGTTAATGGCAATATTCGGAACCAAGGTCTACATTGTCGAGCAAGCAAGCCATTTGCTGCCACATCATGATAGCGAAATTGGTGAATTGATGCAGCGAGTTTTAGGTGAACAAAAAGGTGTTACTACCCTAACCCATTCGCGTGTATTGTCTGTTGAAAAAAACGGTTTACAAAAAAGAGTGACTATTTCGCGAGGTGGAACTGAAAAATCAATTAGAGTCGATGAGGTGCTGGTTGCGACTGGACGCTCGCCTATGGTTGATTTGGGGCTGGAAAATGCTGGCATTAAATTCACGGCTAGTGGGATTATGGTAAATGACCACCTGCAAACTAACGCCAAACATATTTATGCAGCCGGTGAGGTTTTAGGCAGGCACAGCCCCACCCACTCTGCGTTAATGGAAAGCCAAGTCGCTGCCAGCAACATATTTGATAAGACAAAAGTTACTCCTAACTACAAGGCTATGGCAGAAATAATATTTACCAGTCCCGGCATAGCAACGGTTGGTTTGTCCGAATATGATTGTTTGAAACGTGACTTGCCTATTAACAAGGCAATTGCACCGTTGAATATAATTGCTCGCAGTAATACGTCGGATTTTCGTGATGGCTTTGTCAAAATAGTAACTGATAAAAATGGCATCATTTTGGGTGCATCAGTCGTAGCTCCACACGCCGCCGAAATCATCCACGAATTATCACTGGCCGTAAAACATGAAATGACCGCATATCAAATTGCCGAAACTCCACACGCCTTCCTATCCTGGAGCGAAGCCGTCCGAGTCGCTGCCGCAAAGTTAAGCTAGGTTTTCGTCCAGTTGGAATAGTAGGTAGATTAGCACCAATGCACTTACTTTTTACTTTGCGACGCGGAATCCGGTGGTTGCGTTAGACCAACTTGAAGTACAGTTCAAATACACCATCAAAACCCCCGCATTAGTCGAATTGATGTAGTTACCGCCACGAAGCGGACAACGATAAGCCGTCTCGTCAGCACTACTAAAAATAACTCCAACGCCGTTTGCGGTAGTCCAAGAGCTTGCCCCGGATATACCAGTAGCAGCTGGCGACGGATTCGGCGAAAGTGTCCCCGGGTTTGTTATTGCAGTCCATTCGCGATAGGCATAACTACCGCCGGGCGCGACTCCAGGTTGTCCAGACACATATGCTCCAGACGTAAGTTCATATACATTTCCCGCCAAATCCCATATTACTTCGCCGTTAGATAAGGTTAGGGTGCGACGTTGGCCCGAAGGAGCGACATTTCCAGTAAGATAATATCCATTACTGTCATTAGAGTCTGCGGCTTGTGGGCTATTTGGAGAATTATCGCTGTGACCATTGTATATATAACCGGTACCGACTGTATGGACTCCGGCACCGTTATCCCAATTACTGGCGACGCCCAGAACATTCTGCGCTATAGTTAGCCATTCATTATCGGTGATTAGATGGCAACCTGCACAGACGGCGCTGGCAGTAGCGGCAACTACGGGTGGGGTGAAGGCTACGCTCATTCCCCACGGTGCACCCGCCGCCTGGCTGACGGCGTTATTGCTGCCGTCGTTTTTAGCTTCATACTTCATAACGCAGAAGTCGGCTGTGCCGTAAGTGGCACTGCCCGGGACCGGGATAAAGCCGGTCGAACAGCTTAGGCCGGAGGCATCGGCGGTTCTTACGACCGACGCCGAGCTATCGGTCATAACGTAAGCATAGGAACTATTGGTAGCCGACAGGTTGAACGATTGGAAGCTCGTACCACTGCCGTTT
>JAYSMZ010000002.1:0-4761 GCA_043724245.1 bacterium | reverse complement strand
GTTTTTAACTGATTTGCTAGTTGTAACATCACCTCGGACAAGCAAATCGCCTCCCCAGATTTGGGTTTTAGGTTTTTTACCAACATAGGCACAATCCTGCGCAGAGATTGAGTTTGTTGCTGGTGGTGCTGGTGCTGGGTTTTTATACGGGGTAAGGGTTAATATGAAACATACTTGGTCGCCGGGGTTAAGACTAGCGGTGCTATTATCCGTATAGTATGCAGCTGGAAAGGCGTTCGGTCCTCCGTTTTGAAAAACCACTTTTGTCCCCCCGTCAGTCTTAACATCTGTTGGTGTACCACCATTAACTTTTCGAGATAAAGACCACGATGTTAAATCGCTGGCATCAAGACCTTCATTATTGACTTGTGCGGTAACATTTAATGCTTCTCCGGCTTCTATGGCGCTTGGGTCAACATTAACTGTCGGGGTTAATTGATAGCCTTGGCTAATGTCCCAATCCGCATAGAGTGTTTCGTCGTTATCCATTGGTCTACTTGATACTTTATCTTTCTCCTCACACCCTCCACTACTAGTACACCACCAATTAAATGCATATCCAATTCTTGTTGGCTTAGGGAATTTTATTGCCGTATCACCTTTTACATACTCTCTTAGTGCAATGAGTGATGTGGGGCTAGGTTTATGCAACAAAAGTGCAACGCCGTCGCCGCCGTCGGTATTAGTAAAACTACCGCCGTTCGGATCAAATCTAAGGGTGCGATATTTATCTTTTATTAGACCAGCATACGCAAACTCGTGATAAGAACTAGAGGCACTAAAAAATATATGAAAATCAGTTATGTCACTATAATCAGATTTAAATAATATAGAACAATTATGAACCGGCGGATCTGGGTTATTAGGATCGTCACAATCTATCGTTTTGCCGTCCCCAATGGGAAACACATGGCCCGATTTAGCTGTGATAACATGGCCACTATTTGTGGTGTCCTTAGTACTTACTCCATGATTAGTAATCGTACCACCGCCAACTTTCACAACCTCACTCCAGTCAACATCCCCTAATTCGTACGTGTAATTCGCTTGTTCAAACCAAGCGTTATTATCCGCAGCATGCACCCAATTTGTTGAACCTGGTGTAAGTTCTTGAATTTTCAAGCCATCACAATTCGTGTAATTATCAAATACGTCGAACTCACGATGCCCTCCAGCGGGGCTGTCGTTACATCCAACCTTGGTGACATCAATTCTAGGGGTCCAGTCAATTATTTCATACTGACCATTTTTTCCGTTCCAGTAAAGCCAGTTACCAGAGTTTTTATACACAGTATACCTATTTCCGATAGTCCATGCTGATGCCGGATGCGCATAAAACAAACTAAAAGCAACTACGCTTAATATAAAAATGAATGCGAATGTTAATAGTCTTACGCCACCGGTTTTTATTATTCTATCCATTGTATTGTCCTGTGTTAATATCGTTCTTTATTTTCAAAAAGTCATTTGCATATTTATAATCGTAATCAGATAGAAAATCTTTATCTTCTGGAGGTATAACGATATGGGACTTCGGGTCATTAGCTAAGGCAATATATAAATCGATATATTTTATCTGTTCTTTGGTCGTGTTTATTGGTTTACCACTAGAATCAGTAAATTTGTTTTCCATCATGTTATAAAAGTTATAAATAAGGTATGAATATAGCTCAGACGTCCAGTAATTTACCTGGGCTTGATCTGGCGTGTTATGATCGTTTTTTAGCCATAACGCGTCTTTGTGATTGGCAAAGAAATCTTCTAGGAAGTTGGTTAATTGGTCTTGTCTTTTCTCGTTCGTGGTATTCGACAAGACACCAGCTAATTCCTTGACCGTTTCGATAGGATTTTCTTTAGCGGTAATTTGATTATCAATCTTGGCTTTTAACTCACTATTAAGGTTGTTAACTGAAGCATTGGAAGTGCCGGAATCTAGGTCAGTGCCGGGTTTTTCGAGATCTTTAATAGTAAGGACATTTTTCGTATCAGAATCATCTTTTGAGGTATCAGTAATTTTTGAAATCAACAGATAACCTACAACTACTACAACCAGAACGACGACCGCAAGCAGTCCACTAACCAACCACTTTTTCTTCGTAAAAGATTTGTGAATTTTGAACTGTGGATTTTCTTTTTTGGATTTATCCGTCACTGATAATATTCCTTATGTTTACATTACATATAATAATAGCATGTTAGATAAAAAACAACGACGATTCAACCATGGGCTCGATTATTTTAATCACCTCTGTTAGTATATATGTATGTCTTTATCCATTGGAATAGTCGGTTTGCCTAATGTCGGTAAGTCGACGTTATTTAACGCATTAACTAATAACGATATTCTGGCGGCTAATTACCCCTTCGCTACAATCGAACCAAATACTGGAATTGTTCCTGTGCCCGACGAACGTTTGCAAAAATTAGCGAATCTGTATGATACCAAAAAAATAATCCCTGCTACGGTTACTTTTGTCGATATTGCCGGTTTAGTTGCAGGCGCCAGTCAGGGCGAAGGTTTGGGTAATAAATTTCTGGCAAATATTCGCGGCTGTGATGCAATTGTTCATATCGTTCGCGCCTTTCATGACGACAATGTCATCCATGTTTCGGAAAAACTAAATCCGCACGATGATATCGATATTATTAATACCGAACTGATTCTGGCTGACATCCAAACGATTGAAACCCGCCTAGTTAAATCACACAAAGATACCAAAGCTAACCCGAAATTAAAAGTTGTCGCTAATTATTTAACGGAATTAATTGATAAATTGAAAACTGGCACTCCACTATCTGCGATTGCCAATTTGAATCTAGAAATGATATCAGACCTAAACTTGTTGACTGCAAAACCTGTAATATACGTATTTAATGTCGACGAAGAAACGTTGGCAAGTTCAAATAAAAAAACTGAGCTATCGAAACTGGTTGCACCGGCCAAAACAATTTTTGTATGCGCTAAATTAGAAGACGAATTAAAAGCTCTAACACAACCCGAAGCTACTGAACTTCTGGAGACTTATGGTGTTAGCGAAACCGGATTATTGCAATTGATTCATGCTGCATATGACATTTTAGGCCTACAAAGCTACCTGACAGCTGGACCCAAAGAAGTCCGCGCTTGGACAATTAAAAAGGGCGCAACCGCTCCACAAGCCGCCAGTGTAATTCATGGTGATTTTGAACGTGGCTTTATTGCTGCCGAAATCGTTGATTATGACGATCTAATAGCAGCTGGATCAAAAATTATCGCACGTTCATCGGGCAAAATTCGCACTGAAGGTAAAACCTACATAATGCAGCCAAACGACGTTGTTGAATTTCGGTTTAATGTTTAATTCGGTCATGTTCCTAGAATTTCATCCATTGCTTTTTCTAGGATAGACAATCTACGAACAAGAACTTCTATTCTTGTCTGATGGTTTCTAATAGCTTCATAGTCAACATCTAAAACTTCTACACTACCGTCTGAATTTAACACGCAGTAATGAAGTCTTTTTTGTAATTCTGCATCTTCTGCCTTTAGGTCTGAATGTATCTGATCTATCTCTATAGCTATATCACCCAAACCAGGCAAAACCGGTTCGCTGTCCGAAGTGGCAGGAGTCTCTAAAACACGTTCCAAAGACCTTGCGATATCAAAATTATGAATTGGCAAAATACTGGATAGTGGCCGATTCTCACGGTCAAGGCCAGAATTTTCGTGAAAGAAATCTGCTGTAATTTCTGAATCTTTTTCGTTCATAACAGTATCTAATCAAACACTTAGGGTTCTTAATAAATAAAACCTTTCTTGGTTGCCTTTTGCCCCAGCAACGTCACTGTCGCGTTTATCGATAATCACAAAATATTTTCGCGACCAGTCCTCAAAATCGCGCAGAATCTGGCGACGCATCGAATCGTTTTTAATAATCCCTTTATTAATCTGGTCCTTGCCAGCTTCGAATTGTGGTTTAACCATCGCAACGATTTGTGTATGATCATCAGACAAATAATTATATATGTGTGGGAGAATATCGCGCAAGCTAATAAATGAAACGTCTATCACTATAATATCGGGCTTATTATCAACAGTAAAATCGCGTATATCGGTTTTTTCGTGCAATTCTATTCGTTTATTGCCACGCAAGCTGTGGTGAAGCTGTTCTGTCCCGACATCAACGGCATATACTTTTTTTGCACCATTTCGCAATGCGTAATCTGTAAAACCACCCGTGCTGCTGCCAACATCCAAAACAAACTTATCTTTGAAATCGATTTTTAATATTTCGGCAACCGATTCCAGCTTCAATCCGGCTCGACTAACGTATTGGTTTTCGACCTGGAGTTCGATTTTTGCATCGGAATTAACAAAATACCCGGGTTTTGCAATTACCCGACCATCGACAGTAACCTTGCCCAATCTAATCCAACTTTCCGATTGCGAACGGCTAGTTGCTAGCCCATTTTTAGTCAGCACGATATCTAGTCGTTGTTTTATCATAACTAACTCTTTTTACGTTCGCGATAATAACCAGTTGAGGTATCGACTGAAATAATATCACCAGTTTTGATGAACGCTGGGACTTTGACGGTTAGTCCGGTTTCAAGTTTTGCGTCTTTTAAAACGCTGCCGCTAGTATCACCTTTTACGACACTTTCAGTATACGTAACTTTCAAGTAAATATTTTTTGGAAGTTCGACATTAATAATATTGTCATTAAATGATTGCAAATTAACGTTTTCGCCCTCTTTTAAATACCCCATTACGCCATCGAC
>JAYSMZ010000001.1:0-57742 GCA_043724245.1 bacterium | reverse complement strand
AAAATTTTGACGCGCCATTGCAAGCAACTGCTGTCGAAAAACTAGAGGCCGAAGGCGCTATTTGCATAGGCAAGGCAAATTTGGATGCGTTTGCTCACGGTGGCAGTACCGAAAACTCAGCTTATGGACCTACCTGTAATGCCTTTGACAAAACCAGGGTAGCCGGTGGCAGTAGTGGGGGTTCGGCTGTTATTACAGCTCTTGGAGTTGTACCTTTTGCATTGGGCAGTGATACGGGCGGTTCGATTCGACAACCGGCCAGCTTTAACGGAGTCGTGGGGGTAAAAACGTCTTATGGTGCGGTTAGCCGATATGGTGTAGTTGCAATGGCTAGTAGTACCGATGTAATTGGCTCATTTGCGACTAACGTGTCCGACGCCGAGATGATTACGGACATAATTACAGGACGCGACAAAAATGACATGACAACCCTTCCAGATTTTTTTACTATTCAAGAAAGCGTTACGCAGAATCAAAAAATTGGTCTGGTCAAAGATTTTATGACTGACAAAGTCGATTCGGAAGTTCGCGACGCAGTTAACAAATATGTAGAAAATCTAAAATTATTAGGTCATACCGTCGAAGAGGTCAGTTTACCGATGGCAGAATATGCGCTTGCAATCTATTACATAATTGTTCCGGCAGAACTTTGCAGTAATTTAGCTAGATATGATGGTGTCCGTTATGGACGACGTGCCGAAGGTGTAACTACACTTTCTGAACTATATGGTAGAACCCGGGACCTGGGTTTTGTCACAGAAAACAAGCGTCGAATCATGATAGGAAGTTACGTACTTTCCAGTGGTTATTTTGATGCATATTACCTTCAAGCTCAAAAAGCCAGGACCCTTCTTGTTAATGAGTTTAATAAATTATTTGAAAAGTACGATATATTAATAGGTCCAACTGCGCCAACCCCAGCATTTAAATTAGGCGAAAATACAGCTGACCCAATCAAAATGTATTTAAATGATATTATTACCGTACCGACTTCATTGGCAGGTTTACCAGCGATTAGCGTACCTGCCGGCGTAAATAAAGCAGGATTACCAATCGGAGTCCAACTAATGGGTCCAATGAAAAGCGACGCCTCAATCTTTGCACTAGCTAAATCAATGGAGAGTAAGTAATGGATTTTGCACTGATTTTCTTTCTATCGGCAATAATAATTATTGGCGGACTGTTATTTGCAATAATAACTAAACTCAGTAAAACCACAACGAAAAAAATCGACGTTGAGCATTTTAGGGCAAAATGCCTTGAAATCGAACACCAACTTAAACCAGATAATCCGAATAGTTTTCATCTTTCCGTTTTAAATTTCGATAAACTACTGGACCAAGCTTTAAAAAATCTAGGCGCAAGAGGCAAAACCATGGGAGAAAGAATGAAGAACTCAGCATCTTTGTTTAGTGATCGAAATGGAATTTGGACAGCACATAAACTAAGGAATATGATTGCTCATGAACCCGATGCACATATTACTTACGAACAAGCTCGGCTTGCACTGTATAATTTTCGAAAAGCGCTGAAGGACCTTGGAGTAATATAATGATAAGTAACGAGATATTAGATAAATACCAAATGACGGTCGGAATTGAATGTCATGTGCAGTTGGCAACCGTAACGAAACTATTTAGTGGTGCCGATAATGATGAACGTGGCAAGTTGCCGAATAGTGTTGTCAGTCCGATTGATTTTGGGTTACCCGGTATGTTGCCTGTATTAAATCGTGGTGCAGTAGACTTAGCTATCAAAGCCGGCAAAGCATTAAATAGCCCGATAGCTTGTGTTAGTAGATTTGATAGGAAACATTATTTTTATCCAGACCTTCCGAAAGGATACCAGACAACCCAAATGTATCAGCCAATAATTGGTCCGGGAGTAATTAATATACCTATGGACAACGGCGAATCGTTTAATGTTCGGATAAATCACGCACATATGGAAGAAGACGCCGGAAAATTAACGCACAATGGCGGCTTTAGTTTGGTGGACTTAAATCGAGCAGGGACTCCGTTAATTGAAATCGTTACCGAACCAGATATTCACTCCTCTGTCCAGGCAAAGGCGTTTGTGATTGAACTGTATAGATTAATGACATACGCGGGTGTAACACGGGGTGATTTATATCACGGCAATATGCGGTTTGATGTCAACACATCTGTCGCACCACAAGGCTCAAAAGAACTAGGCACACGATCTGAAGTAAAAAATCTTAACTCTTTCCGCAGTGTTGAGCGGGCAATTGAATTTGAATTTCGTCGTCAAGTTGAACTTCTAGAAAAAGGTGAAAACATTGTTCAAGAAACCCGTGGATGGGATGAGGCTAAACAACGAACAACCTCTCAGCGTAACAAAGAGGATTCGCAAGATTACAGATATATGCCCGATGCTGACATTCCGCCAATTATTCTAAATGACGAAGAAATTAATCGTATTCAAGCCACTGTTCCGCCACTGCCACCATTTTACAGAGAATCCTGGAAGGTATTAAAGCTGGATAGCACAGTCATCAATGCCCTTATTGCTGACCAGTCAACCGCACAATTAATCCAACGAATATTTGATAAGTCTGGTTCTCTATCTGCGGCTCGTCGGGTTGCAATCTGGCAATTAATGGCAGTCGAAGGTCAAACTGACGATTCGGGTATTGTTCAAAACACAGGTATTCACGCTACGGACGATTGTTTAATCGAGCTTTCAAATATGGTCGAGAAAAAAGAACTAAGTTCGACTGCGGCCAAAGAGATTTTTTATGAAATGAATCGTCGACCAGACGTTTCACCGCACAATATCGCTGCAGAAAAAAATCTAATCCAAGTCAGTGATGAGTCTGAAATAATCAAAATCGTCGATGCTGTTTTGAATGAACCATCGTTTTCAAAGGCGGTTGCAGATTTGAAAGATGGGAATGTTAAAATTATTGGATTTTTAGTTGGCCAAGTTATGAAAAAATCACAAGGAAAGGCAAATCCGGAATTGACGCAAAAACTAATAAAAGAAAGGTTAAAAATATAATGAAACAACCGACAAAAGCTATTATCTGTGCAGCAGGAATGGGGACGAGGTTTTTACCTCAAACAAAAGCAATGCCCAAGGAAATGTTACCAATTATTGATAAGCCGGTCATTCAAATTATTGTTGAACAAGTCGTAAAAGCTGGTGTAACAGATATTATTATTGTAACCAGTAACACAAAACGTGCTATAGAGGATCATTTTGATCGAAGTATTGAGTTGGAAGATAAACTGCGAAACACTGGCAAAGGCGAGATGGCCGACCAGATTAAACAAATCTCAGAACTGGCAAACTTCATATACATACGTCAAAAAGGCGATGGTTGGGGTACCGCATTAGCAGTACTCGAGGCTCGACACCTAATTGATGACGATGAACCTTTTTTCGTTTTCTTCCCAGATGACTATTTTAGATCAGATATTCCTTGGCCGGTTCAGTTAAAAGACGTACACACAAAAACCGGCAAATCTGTTATTTCTCTAACTGCAGTCGACAAAAAAGATGCAGGTAAATACGGAATGGTCGAGACGGGCGAACAAATATCAGAACGAGTATTTCGGCTAAAGAACTTTGTTGAAAAACCCGGTGAAAAAGACACTCCATCCAACCTTGCTTCAGCAGGAAGTTATTTGTTAACTCCAGATATTTTACCGTTATTAGCTAAAAAGAAACTAGGAAAAAGTGGGGAATATATGCTTCCCGACGGCATTATAGAACTAATGCATAGTGATGCGGTTTATGGCTGCTCGATTGATGGAGTCTGGCATGATACTGGTGACCATCTTAAATATTTAAAAACCGTAGCCGATGAAGCACTAATCAGTCCAAAATACGGCAAGGAATTTGAAGAGTATCTTCGCAATCGACTAGATCAGTAATTTGCTTATTTGCTGAAAACGGTTTATTATAAACATAAGTTACTCTATAATCAAAGGAATAGCAAAATATGAGTCCATCTGCAGAAATTCTAGTCGTTATCTTGTCGGTTTCTTTGGCGATTTTCTTGATTGTCGGTACGATTTTAGCGATTTACTTAATTGTTTTAACTCGTCAAATCCGAAAAGTTACCAAATCAGCTGAACGTACTGTTGAAGATTTTGGTTCAGTCGTATCCAAAGTATCCAGGGTCGTTCAACCAATTTTTATCGCTGAAACAGTCAATAGTTTTATGAAAAAGTTTAAAAAAAAGAAAAAAGGAGAAGAATAGTTATGTCAAAAGGTAAATTTGCAATCGGAGCAATATTAGGAGCAGTCGTTGGTGCAGTCGCGGGGGTTTTGTCAGCACCAAAAAGCGGCAAAGAAACCCGAGCTGATTTGAAAGCCAAAGCAGAAAAAACAAAAGTTGAAGTTGGCAAAAAAGCAGAAATCGTTGCTTCAAAAGCTACTGAGTTTTCAGAAGATGCTAAATCAAAAGCCAAAGATGTAGTTGAAAACGTTAAGACCGAAGCAACAGACCTAAAAGATCGATCAGAACGAGCTTACCAAGGTGCAAAAAAAGGTTTTTTTGAAAAAGAAAAGAAATAATATACTCGTATCTTAATATAATTATGATGGAAAAATTAAAAACAAAAATAAAAAATGATAACGAACGCGGTGCTCGCATTTCAATAATTGAGGATTTATTCTACGATTTTAACCGATCTAAAGCCCAAGTGTATTGGATTAACTTTACGAGGGGAATATTCTTTGGGTTCGGAACATTATTGGGCGGTACCTTATTAGTTGCCTTCACTGTTTGGGTTTTGGGACAATTTGTTGGCTTTCCTTATGTCGGAGATTACCTCAAAAACATTATTGACGCCTTGCAACACGTTAGATAGCAGCAGCGGGTTGTTTTTACTACAGACAAACCAGGTTTAGGTTAGGTATACTAGTAGTAAGCATGGGGGTTGAATTAAAAGCATCAGATTATGTTCATTTACATAATCACACACATCACAGTCTTTTAGATGGTCTAACAAAAATACCTGCTTTGATAAATTTAGTAAAGGATTTCGGCATGACCGCGGTGGCAATTACCGATCACGGTACAATGTCGGGTAGTATTGAGTTTTATAAAGCGGCAATTGAAGCTGGGATAAAACCGATTATTGGTATGGAAGCATATATAGCAAATCGTTCTCGTCATGATCGTGATCCCGTCAAAGACAAAGCTAGGTATCATTTGACCATCCTGGCTATGAATAATATTGGTTACCAGAATCTAATGGAACTTAGTAGTTTGGCGCAACTAGAGGGGATGTATTACAAGCCTCGCATTGACCACGAGTTATTGGAAAAATATAACGAAGGCCTGATAATCCTATCGGGTTGTGCTGGTGGTGAAGTCGGAAGAAGCCTACGGAATGATGATTATGCAACTGCCAAAGATTTTGCTCTGTGGTATAAATCAGTTTTTGGCGATCGTTATTATTTAGAAATGCAGCAACATGAATGGGATGAGCAACAAAAAGTTAATAAAGGTTTGCAAAAACTATCCAAAGAAATAGATATTCCACTGGTAATCAGCAATGACGGGCACTATTTATTGCACGAGGACAAAGAAGCTCAAGAAATTTTACTTTGTGTCGGCACAGGGTCTTATTTATCCGAAACCGAACGAATGAGTTTTAGAGAATTTGACTTACATGTAACAGACCCGAACGAAATCATTGAAAAATGGGGAAAAGATTTTCCTGATTCTATTATAAATACTAAAAAGATTGCAGATAGATGCAATGTAGAACTAAAACTAGGTGGTATGCTAATTCCCATATTTCCAACTCCAAAAAACGAAACCGAAAAATCATATTTAGACGAACTTGTTTTCAGAGGGTTAGCCTGGCGATATGGAGGTATTGATAGAAACAAAACTATGAATATGTCTGTCAAAGAGGCAAAGAAGCATATACCAAAAAACGTAATGCAACGTGCTGGGTATGAACTTGGCGTTGTTGATCGTATGGCTTTCAATGGCTATTTTTTGATTGTTGCTGATTATATCAATTGGGGCAAAGATCAGGGAATAATTTTTGGACCTGGGCGCGGTAGCGGAGCTGGTTCAATTTTGGCGTATGCAATGCGGATCACAGAGATTGACCCTCTACAATATAACCTTCTGTTTGAAAGGTTTTTAAACCCTGATCGTATTAGCATGCCAGATTTCGACATTGATATTCAGGATACTCGCCGTGACGAAGTAATCGCATACTGTGCCGATAAATACGGGCCTGAGCGTGTTGCCAATATAGTTACATTTGGTCGGATGGCAGCCAGAGCAGCTGTGCGCGACGTTGCTAGGGTCTTAGAGGTTCCATATGCCGAAGCTGATAGATTATCAAAGATGATTCCTCCACCTTCCCAGGGCAAGCATATACCTCTTAATGTCAGTGTCGTCAAAGATCCTGACTTGAAGGCTGAATATGAATCAAATCCGACTTCAAAAATAGTTATTGATTATGCGATTAGGCTAGAAGGAACAATTCGTTCGCACGGAGTTCATGCAGCAGGTGTTGTGATTGCCCCGGATGATATTGTGAAATTCGTACCTCTTGAAATGGCGCAAAAAGGGGTAATCGCGACACAATACCCAATGGGTCCTGTTGAAGATTTAGGGCTGCTTAAAATTGACTTTTTAGGTCTTTCAAACTTAACAACGATAAATAATGCTCTGCGTATTATCAAAAAAGTGTATAAAACTGAAATTGATATAGACAATTTGCCGCTTGATGATACCAAAACCTACGAACTTTTACAAAGAGGTGATACAACTGGCGTTTTCCAGCTTGAGTCTGCCGGAATGAAACGATATCTGCGCGAATTAAAACCAACTAAGTTTGATGATATTATCGCCATGGTTGCATTATATCGCCCCGGACCAATGCAGTTTATCGACAGTTTTATTAAACGAAAGCATGGCAAGGAAAAAATATCGTATATACATCCAAAATTCGAAGGAGCATTATCACCAACTTATGGAATTTTAGTTTATCAAGAACAATTCATGCAAATTTCGAAGGACTTTGCGGGTTTTACGGGTGGTCAATCAGACACTTTGCGTAAGGCTGTTGGTAAAAAGAAAATTGATTTAATGAAAAAAATGAAAACTGAATTTATTGATGGTGCCGTCAAGCACAGCAAGGCCGACCCAAAACTTGCTGAAAAATTCTGGATACAATTAGAAGAGTTTGCGAACTATTGTTTCAATAAATCACACGCAGCCTGTTACGGTCTGATTGCATATTGGACTGCTTATCTTAAGGCGCATTATCCAGAGGCATTTATGGCGGCACTGATGACAAGCGATCAAAATGATATCGACCGACTTGCAATCGAAATAAGTGAATGTAAACATATGGGGATTACGGTTTTACCGCCGGATATAAATGAAGGTTTTATTGAATTTGCTATTGTGCCGGGTAAAAACGAAATCAGATTCGGCATGGCTGCTGTCAAGGGCGTGGGAACTGGAGCGGTCGAGGAGATACTAAGGACTCGAGATGCAGACGGAAAATTTTTAAGTATTGAAGATTTTGCAAAACGTGTAAATACGACCCGTTTTAATAAAAAGGCCTGGGATTCACTGATCAAATCCGGTGGTTTTGATAGCCTTGGCGATAGGTCGGACTTGCTATTTAATTTGGAAACAATTCAAGCTTTCGCTAGCAAACTACAAAAAGAGGCGATTAGTGGGCAGACGGACCTGTTCGGGGATTTAGTTGATTCGCCACAAATACAGCAAACTATGGCATTGCAACCTGCCCCGCTTAAACATTCAGACAGAGAGCGTTTAGCCTGGGAGCGAGAGTTAATGGGCCTATATATAAGTGCCCATCCCTTGGATAATTACGACAAATATTTTGAAGAACAAACTATCCCGCTGACGCAGATTACTGCTGATTTGGACGGGAAGCCACTGATTGTTGGTGGTCTTATTTCGACGATACGTACGATAGTAACGAAAAGCGGTTCAAAAATGGCATTTGTAAGAATTGAAGACAAATTTGGCGAATCTGAAGTAATAGTTTTCCCAAAACTGTACGAAAAAGTAGGCACAAAGTTAGTTCGTGACGCGGTAATGCGTGTCGAAGGAAAAATCAGCGGTAAAGACCGCGACGGTAATATCGGGTCTGACGTAAAAATTATCGCCGAGGATATTCAATTCGTAACAGACCAGGAATTACACGACTATGAATCTAATGGTAAAAAAATAACCGAACCAAAAAATAGTAAATACAAGACGGTTGAAACCAAACGAATCGTATCTGAACCAGCGACAGTCAAAGCCCCATACGTTAAAAAGCTCTACGTTCATATTAACAACCCAGATGACCACGAATCGCTGTTATCGCTTAAAAAAATATGTAGTGATTATATTGGTGAATCTGATATCGTATTAGTACTAGGTGATGAAAAAAAATCCGCCATTAAACTACCATTTAGAGTTGATCTAAGCAAAGAACTAGTATCTGCTATGGCTAAGATTTTGGGTGACGATAAAGTCATAGTCAAATAGTCATCGAGTATAGTGCGATTCCAGTCGCAACGCTGACATTAAACGACTCTTTATTGCCATACATTGGAATTTCCAACAGTACATCACATGACTTACGGATATCGCTTGTTAGGCCATACACTTCTTCACCTAATATCAGTACAATTTTATTAGGGCATTTGAATTTATTAATAAATACACTGGTGTCATCCTGTTCCAGACCGACGACGGTAAATCCCGATTTTTTGAAAGAGGTAATATCAACTGTTTTCATATACTCAAAAGGTACCATAGTTTCTGCTCCAAGGGCTGACTTATGGATTTGTTTTGTTAACTTCTCGACCAAGTGTGGTAATCGATTGTCGTTTGGTAGTTTTGGGTATGGACTATAACCGCTAACAATTATTTTTGAAACGCCAAATCCTTCGCAGGTTCTAAAAATTGATCCTATGTTATAAGTCGAACGAATATTGTGGGCAATTACAACAATTTCTGACATGTTGATATTGTATCACCATATTACCCTATAAAAACCACAAGCAATTTGATATAGTTAAGTGCATAGTGGAAGAAGATAAGGTTCAACAAGAAAAACGCGAATTAGACGAGCAGACAACTACGCAACGTGCGGCAATTTTAGATATTCAATATTTTGATACACGCGATATTGAAAAAACCCTACCATTAGTCACTGGAGTGATTGACAATGCAACCATGCATAGTAATCGAGTCGTTCCTCTCATTAAAGGCAACGAAAGTCAAGTTTGGCAATTCGGTATTACAACCCAAACGCCGCAATCATTTATTAGTGATCTTACTAAACAATATAATGATGTTGGCCACAGTGTTCAATTTTTATTAATCAGTAACAGCGGCTATAAGGTTTTAATGGATCGTTATGACCCAGTGGTCAAAGTTATACATGATGATATCAAGATTGCGAAAGAAGGTGACAGTAATACAATTACAGAGGTTAGCAAAACTCTAAGTTCGGTCGGTAGTGATGAAATATTTGACTATTTAATTACTCAGGCCGACCAGCTAAATGCTAGCGATATTCATATTGAAAATCAAAGAACTCACATGCGTATTCGAATGCGTATTGATGGGGTATTACATCCAGTTGCCGATCTGGAAAACGACCGATATCGAGTGATTTTAAGTACTTTAGCGTCACGTGCAAATATTTCGACTGCTTCTTCCGACCCACAATCCGGTCACATGCAACAAGAGCTAGAAAAAAATGGGGTTAAATATCTGTTGAATATCCGCGTTGAAACCGTGCCGACGATATATGGTCAAGATGCTGTACTTCGTTTATTCAATTTTGACGAATCAATGCTGAATTTGGACAGGCTGAATATGGGGACAACAGAGCGTGCGCAAATTGACGAAGTCGTCAGCCATCCGCGCGGAATGGTGCTGATGGTTGGTCCAACTGGAAGCGGAAAATCAACCACCCTATATAGTATTATTAATGCCCTAAACACAACGACACGAAAAATAATTACACTCGAAGACCCGGTTGAATACGGAATAACGGGTATTACTCAAATACCGATCGACACCGTCAGTGGCCATAGTTTCGCAGATGGTCTTCGGGCAGTCCTTCGACTTGACCCCGATGTTGTAATGGTAGGCGAGATTAGGGATGCAGACACAGCAAAAACCGCTATCCAAGCATCGATAACCGGCCACTTAGTGCTATCAAGTTTTCATGCAAATTCAACATCCGCTGCATTTAGCAGGATGATTGATATGATTGGCGTGAATCCAATTTTTAGCTCGTCGATACGGCTAGTGATTGCGCAAAGGCTGGTTCGTAAATTAGACGATGCAACCAAACAAGAATACGAACCCGACGAAGCCACTAAAAAGTGGGTTCAACAGGCGCTAAAGGATTTGCCATCACATATCGAAAAACCTGATTTAACGAACTTCAATCTCTGGAAACCGGTTGTCAGCGAATCTTCTCCATTTGGGTTTTCGGGCAGAATCGTCATTATGGAGCAAATGGTGGTTGGTGAGGCTATCCAAAGGTTTCTTCGGGGTGATGAATCAGATGTCCATACTGAAATAATTGAAACTGCCGCCAGAAAGTCTGGGATGGTTACGTTGTTGGAAAGTGGTGTGTTAGCGGCCCTACGCGGCGAAACCACTTTAGAAGAAATTAACCGGGCGATTTAGTTTATTTAACGCTTTTATTATTCCCACCACTGTGGTATAGTTAGTAATTGATTGATTTTATTAAATTAAAAGCGAGAGAATAATGAGTTTTGAACTAATCAACAAGGTTAATGAAGCCCAAAAAAAGTCTAATGTAGTTGAAGTCCGCAGTGGCGACACCGTTCGGGTACACCAGAAAATTAAAGAAGGCGCTAAAGAGCGTATCCAGATTTTCGAAGGTGTTGTTATTCGTACTGACCGCAAAAATTCGCACACATCACGAATAACTGTTCGTAAAATTGCCAGTGGTGTTGGAGTCGAAAAAAGTTTCTTGATTCACAGTCCACTCGTTGAAAAAATTGAAGTTGTCAGGCGCTCCAAAGTCCGACGTAATTTTCTTAGCTATTTACGAAAACGAAGCGGTAAAAGCGCACGTCTTAAAAACCAGAATTTTGACCGTGAAAGCGTCAATGATGTTCGCGATGAGGCCGCCGAAGCTGAAGAAGCTCGACTAAAAGAGCAAGCCAAAACAGATGCCGCCACCAAAGCCGCTGAAAAAGCCGCCGAAGATGCCAAACTTACCGCATTACAAGCCGAAGTCGAAGCCAGACACACCGAATCCGAATCATAAACATGTTTTAGGATAACAATAAACATCTTATACTTGTGTTTTATAGGTGTTATTAATTATTATGTACAGATGAATAAAATAGCAAGCGAGGCTATTGGGGTTGGTGTAACCGCAGCCAGGTATGGTCTTGCCGAAAAAATGGCCAGGCACGTACGCGACGATAAACCAATTGGCCTGGATATGACTGAACTGATCATGGCCGATGTTCTAGATGGTGAAATACTTCGAAAATTCGATATGGATACGCCCGCGCGGCGAGTGGCTGATGGCGTCGTTGACCACTTATCAATGATTAGAGTTGTTGGCGAAGTCGCCAAAAAATATCCTGATTCCAGGTTATATATCGGGATTCTAGCTGCCCGCGCGGCGCTAGTTGGTGGTTTAGGTGCGTATCATCTGGCGCAAACAGGTGAAATTACTAAAGGAAATGGAAAACAGCGAATTACCAACCTGGCAACAGCGGCTTTTGCGCTGGCTGCTGTGACTGGGAATAAGAAACTTACACATATTACCGGAGCGATTGCGTCGGGTGTTGCGGTTGCAACCGTTCCAGCGTATTTCAAAGGCCTTGGCAGGCTGCACGACGGCGAGTTTCGACAACTATAGCCGAACAAATGCTATGATAAAAGCATGATTTTAGGGATTGATGAAGTAGGGCGAGGGTCGTGGGCCGGACCTTTAGTTGTGGGTGCTGTCGTTTTGGGCGGCCAGATTATTGATGGTTTGACTGACAGTAAAAAGCTTTCAAAAAAGCATCGCGAGCAGCTTGATGATGAAATTAGAAAAAAGGCGATAGGAATTGGATTGGGTTGGGTTGAACCATCAGAAATTGATAAAATAGGTCTGTCTGAGTCGCTAAAACTGGCGTCAAAACGTGCTGTGCAGCAGATTAAAACCCCGTATAGTGAAATTATCATTGACGGAACAGTAAATTTTTTAAGTGGCACAAACAAGGAAAAATACGTAACGACAATTAAAAAAGCCGATTTACTAATTCCATGCGTGTCTGCTGCATCAATTGTCGCAAAAGTTGCCAGAGATACTTACATGGTAACACAAGATGATATTTATAGGGGCTATCATTTTAAAAACCATGTTGGTTATGGTACACCGGCCCACAGCAAAGCCATTGATAAAAATGGTGCGACAAAAATTCATCGTATGTCCTTTTTACCGCTCAAAAAATTTAATAAGCCTGTGGCAACGACAACAAAGCAAATAGGTGACGATGCAGAAAATGTTGCATCAGGGTATCTCAAAAACCTTGGGCATGAAATAATTGATCGTAATTGGAAAACAAAATTTTGTGAAATTGACATAGTATCGAAAGTCGATAATATTTTATATTTTACAGAAGTAAAATATCGAAAAAATGCAAATCAGGGGGACGGGTTGATGGCAATTACCCCCAAAAAAATACAACAAATGAAGTTTGCTGCCAAACTTTATGTACTTTCTAATAAGATTTCGGATACGGACCTTCGCTTGGCGACGGTAAGTTTATGTGGTCTTCCACCAACCATAAATAATTTTTTAGAGATTTAAAAGAGTTTTTTGTACAGATTCACTATTCTTTTCGAGCAAATTTACTCTGTTTTTAATTTCGTTTATGCCCATATCGATAACGCGGGTCAATGATGGGTCTGATCTTAAGCCTTCAAAAAATTCAATATATTCATCCAGTTGTTTTTGTGTTGATAGCGCCATTGCCACATACCTTGGATAATCGTCATAGCTTTTATCACCACCGAAAGTATCCTTTATCCAACTCCAATTATCTCGAACCCATTTCCAAGTTTGTTGACGGGCAAATCTGTTACGAATCAAGTAAGCAACCCATCGGGCTGTATCCTGCATTCGAATGACAGAGGTTTCTTTCAGTTTATCTAATATCAAATTAACAATCTTCTCGTCTTTTATAGCTGTGATACCCAGGTTAATATCAAGCTTTAAATCATTCGAAGACGTAGTCTCGTACTGTTTAATTAATTTATTTACAGTATTTATGTCATTTTTTTGTCGTATAACGGACGAAATAATTAAACCGCGAAGCTCGGGGTATAATCTATTTAAAGGTGTTGATACGTATAATTTGTCGGCATGATTAAGTGCGTATTCATCCTCAGAATAAATCATCAAACCGATAATTGTACTACGAAGTTTTGTGTCGGCTTCAGGCTCGTCGTTTTTTTCGCTCCAACCGAGTCTCTCGTACTGATTTTTCGCAAGTGTTCCTGCCAATTTTCGAAGTTTATTTTCGGCATCTATATTGTTTTCAACAAACTTTTTCAATTCTCCAATTGCCATACCAATAACATTCCAAACTGGCTCAGACGTTTCATTTTTGTATGCTTTGATTAGTGGGATTAATTCTGCGCTGGGAATAATTCCAGCATTAGCCAATATTATCTGCTCGTTTAATAACTGCATTCTTTCAAGAAGATTTAGTTTTCCGGATTTTAACTCGTCAATCAGCTGTTCAAGCAGTTTCGAATCATAGTGGGTGACGTAATGAGCATCGTTACCGATATTAAATCTGATTGGTTCACAGCCGGTCACCTTGACTGTCAAATCCTTAGAATCAAATATTTCAGGCATTTCAGGGTAATTAGAATTGAGGGGAATTGGCCATAGTGAACTATCCTGTTCGCCTTGACTATTCGAAAGTCTCTTTTGGGATAGAACTATCTCGTTCTTTTTTCTAGTTACATGCAAAACTGGGAATCCAGGTTTACTAATCCATCTTTTCATGAATCCACCAACGTCTTTATTGCATTCGCCTGATAACACCCGCCACAAATCATTAGCTTCTGTGTTCTTATACTCATACTTTTTAAAGTATTTTGTTAGACCAGACCTAAATGCGTTATCACCAATATAGCGCCGCATCATTTTCATTAATCTAGCACCTTTTGCATATACAATTGCACCATCAAATAACGTACTGATTTCGTCCGGATGATTTACATCAGTTTGGACTGGCTGAACTCCTTTCAGGCTGTCGCGACGAAGAGAAGCGGCAGTTTCATAGCTTGCAAAATCCATCCAAATATCCCAATTCGGTTCAATCGCATCAATCGCAACATATTCAATCAAAGTTGCAAAACTTTCATTTAACCATAAATCATTCCACCACTTCATAGTAACCAGATTTCCAAACCACTGGTGACTTAATTCGTGGGCGATAACGGTTGCGGCGTATTGTTTACTGGAAATCGAAGTTGTTCTAGGATCAGCTAGCATAGCGATTTCGCGATATGTTACCAGACCCCAGTTTTCCATTGCGCCTGACCCGAAATCCGGCAAAGCTACATTGTCACATTTTGTCAGAGGGTAATTTGTACCAAAATATTTTTCAAAAAAATCAATCGAGCGAACAGCAATATTAAGCGGAAAGTCTAGGTTTTTTGCGGGTTGAGCAAAAGTAGACCAAACATTTACATCAACACCTCTTTTTGTTTTTCTGGTCTTATTTTGTAACTCACCTACAACCCACGCTAGCAAATAAGTGCTCATTATTGGTGTTTTTTCGAACATTGTTACCATATGATTTTTATTAAGTGTCTGATTTTTTATTGGCATATTTCCCAATACTTGGACATTTGATTCAGTTTCAAGTGTCACCGAAAAAGTTGCCTTGGCCTCGGGTTCATCAATGCAGGGGAATACTTCTCTTGCGTGGTGACTTTCGAATTGAGTAACAACCAACTCTTTTTTAATGTTGTTATGCTTAAAATAGCACGGGTACATACCGTGCAATGAATCAGATATCTTGCCACTAAAATCGATCTCTATTTTATGAGCTCCTACGGCCATCACGCCACTTTTCAGATTTAATGTATCATTTTTTCCTTGGACAAATCCAACGTGTTTGTTGTCTACCAAAACTAATTTAATATTTAAATCTTTACTGTGCAGTGAAATTTTATTACTTTGCTTTGGCATTTCACCCGAGATTATCACCTTACCACGAAATGTGCGCTTAATTCTATTTAAGGATAGTGAAAGGGTATATTTGAAAGGAATAAATGAATTAATTAACCTTGTGACAGTTTGCATACAGTCCATTGTATCATCAGCTCTAACGTGCATAATAGTTACATGCTCGACTCTTATAGAAAAAGACGAATCATTATTTCGATAATATTACTTACTCTTTTTGTGTGCGTAATAATCATTAATACTCCAAATTTAACAAATCAAAATACGTTTAAAAAACAAAAGATAGGCAATAACATGTCAAGCTCAGCATTGTCAGTACTAGAAAAACTTGCTTTGAAGGGTCGAGCTCCAAAAACCGGCTACTCTCGGACGCAATTTGGAGACGGTTGGATAGTAAAAAATGGGTGTGATACCAGGAATATAATTTTAAACAGAGATATGGTAAATGTAAAAGTCAATGAAAAATGCGATGTGGTCAGCGGTACCCTAAAAGATCTTTATACCGGCAAGACAATCGAATTTATGAGAGGAAGTTCGACAAGCGCTGCTGTCCAAATAGACCATGTGGTCGCATTATCTAATGCGTGGCAAACAGGCGCCCAGCAACTGACACCCGAAAAACGCATTGAACTTGCTAACGATCCACTTGAATTATTAGCAGTCAGCGAAACTGCAAATATTCACAAAAGCGACGGTGATGCTGCAACTTGGTTGCCTCCAAACAAATCTTATAGATGTGCTTATGTAGCCAGGCAAACAGCAGTTAAGTTCAAATACGGTCTGTGGGTTACTAGACCAGAATATGACGCCATATCGTCAATCTTAAGAAAATGTCAAAATCAGTTATTGCCAAGTGAATAAAAATAAGCTATAATTGTACTAGTACATTGCATAACGTCGGCCGGCAGGTCGATTTTTTTAATAGAGTAAGCCACGGTAATTCGCCGTATGGCAAAGAAAAAGGAGTCAAAAATGGAAGAAATTAACATCAAACAATTAGTCTTGGCGGTTCATACGATTGCCGAAGAGAAAAACCTTCCTGAAGAGACGGTATTATCAGTAATCGAACAAGCAATCGCGGCTGCGTGGCGTCGTGATCACGGCGAGCGTGACCAAGAAGTTCGTAGCGAGCTTAATATCAACAACGGCACGGCAAATGTATTTGTGGCACGTGAAGTTGTTGAGGGGGTTGGTTCGCAGGCTGTTGAAATTAGTCTGAAAGATGCCAAAAAAGTAAAAAAGGACGCGGTAATTGGCGATCGTATCGAAGAGATGCATGAAGTCACATCTTTTGGTCGAGTTGCAGCTCAAACTGCAAAACAGGTTGTTCTGCAACGTTTGCGCGAAGCTGAACGCGAAGTTGTCCTTGAAGAGTTCGAGGATAAAATCGGCACTGTTGTGAATGGAACTGTTCAGCGAATAGAACCTCGAGTTGTACGAGTCGATTTAGGCAAGGCCAGTGGTATTATTCCACAAAGCGAACAAATCCAGGGCGAATACTACACAATCGGTAGTCGCATCAAGGTGTTTATCAAAAACATCGAACGTGATAACCACGGACCGCAATTAATCCTTAGTCGTGGTAACGAACAATTTGTCGAATATTTATTCCGACAAGAAGTTCCCGAAATTGAAACAGGCGCTGTTGAAATCAGGGAAATCGCCCGAGAAGCTGGCAGACGTACGAAAATTGCTGTCTCCAGTACATCACCAGGCGTTGATCCAATTGGTACGTTCGTAGGCGGTCACGGGACGCGTGTCCAGGCGGTAATGAACGAGGTTGGCGACCAAGAAAAAATCGATATCATTGCGTTTGACGAAAACAGCGAGCAATTCATCAAAAACGCTCTAAGTCCCGCCGAAATTTCAAAAGTTGAAATTGACGAAAAAAATAAGCGCGCAACTGTTTCTGTTAATGAAGACCAGCAGTCAATCGCTATTGGCCGGTCTGGTCAGAATGTTCGATTAGCCAGTCGATTAACCGGTTATGAGTTAGATATCGAGCAGGTATCTGCAATAGAAAAGCCCGCTAAACAAACTCGTCGCAAAAACATCGAGGATAGTCTGTTAGATGCCGTTTCCAAGTCCACAAAATAGCAGATTCTTGCTATAATAGGTGTATGGTGGATGAAGAATTTGCAGAATTTGTATCACACCTGACCGATAACGCACGAACCAGCCTACACCATGCAAATATCATTGCACAGAGTTATGGCAATTCGTATATCGCGACGGAGCATTTATTGCTTGGCATATTAGCCCAAGGCTCTTCAGTTGGTGCCAAGGTTTTGGCGGACGCTGGCATTACACTTAATCGTGCTCAGAATACACTTAACTCTGTACCGATGACGGTAATCGTGAGCACCGAGCCAAAACCACTTAGTGAAACTGCCAAATTAACATTGAAAATGAGCTGGGAGATTGCTCAGGAATATCATCAAGGGTTTTTGGGGACCGAGCACATCCTATACAGTATTTTGAATCAAAAACATTCACGTGCTGCAGTATTGATTCGTGATATGGGCGTGATTACGACTGATATATTATCAGAAATTGAAGAATTCTTTGATCAAAAACAAGAGTCATTAGATGGCGACTATTCAGCCGTTCCAGCATATATTGAAAAACGACCAATGCGTAAAAAGGGTTCGCTCGGGATATATGGAACGGACCTAACGGCTTTGGCGAAAAGCGGAAAACTAGACCCGGTGATAGGAAGAGATAAACAAGAAGAGCGAGCTATTACTATTTTGAGTCGTAGAACAAAAAACAACCCGGTTCTAATCGGTGAACCAGGCGTTGGAAAGACTGCAATAGTCGAAGGATTAGCTCAACGGATTGCCAGAGAAGAAGTGCCTGATTATTTACTAGATAAGCGCATTATACAGATTGATTTGGCCGGTATGATAGCCGGTACAAAATATCGCGGTGAATTTGAAGAGCGCCTTAAGAAAGTTATCGTTGAACTGCAACACCAGAAAAACATAATAATTTTTATTGATGAACTCCATTTGTTAGTTGGTGCCGGTGCCGCCGAAGGTTCTATTGATGCGGCAAATATGCTAAAACCTGCTCTTTCTAAAGGAGAAATTAGATTAATTGGCGCAACTACTTCTGATGAATATAGGAAATATATTGAAAAAGACAGTGCTCTTGAACGAAGACTTCAAGTTATTATTATCCCAGAACCAACATTAAAAGAAACCGTATCGATATTAAAGGGTTTGCGCCATGCTTACGAAAAGCACCACCAAGTCATTATGAGCGACGAATTGATTGAAGATACTGTCTATATGGCCGACAGATACGTTAACGAACGTTTTATGCCCGACAAAGCGATTGATATTATTGACGAGGCCGCCGCATTAGTTCGTGTTCGTTCTGGCCAAAAACCAAGCAAAGTCCGAGAATTAACAAAACAGCTTAAAAACTTGAATGAAAAAATGGAAGAAGCAGTTTTGTCCGAGGATTATGAACGAGCGGCATTATATAAAACTCGATCCAGCCAAATATCGACGAGACTAGACGAAATCAAGGATATCTCGGAATCGAAAAAGGCAGTAACCTTAACTGACGATGATATTGCATATGCGATAGCTTCAATGACCGGCGTTCCTGTCAGAAGAGTCAGAAAGTCAGAAGCAAAACTACTTCGTAATCTGGAAAAACATATAGGAAAATATATCATTGGTCAAAAAGAAGCCGTTGAAAAAGTATCAAGTGCAATCAGGCGAGGCCGTAGTGGCGTTGCCAGTAGTAATCGTCCGATCGGATCATTTGTGTTTATGGGACCGACCGGGGTCGGAAAAACTGAACTAGCAAAGGTCTTGGCTAGGGAAGTATTTGGCAGTGAGGATTCGCTGATAAAAATTGATATGAGTGAATTTGGCGAAAAACACAATACCTCGCGTTTAATCGGTGCACCGGCTGGCTATGTTGGTTATGATGATGGCAATCAGCTGACTGATAAAATTCGTCGGCAACCATATAGCGTCGTGTTGTTCGATGAAATTGAAAAAGCCCATCCAGGCGTTTTCAATCTGTTGCTTCAGATACTTGAAGAGGGAAGCCTGACGGACGCAAAGGGTCGTAAAGTTAATTTTAGTAACGCAATTGTCATTTTAACCAGCAATCTTGGCGCTCAGCAGATGATGAAGGAATCAAGCCTTGGGTTCCATGCAACTTCAAAGAGTGATGAAAATAAATTAGAGGAAATACATTCTGAAAATGCTGACTCTGCGGAAATAGCTTTGACTAAAATAATGCGCCCCGAACTTATTAATCGTTTCGATGGAATAATCACTTTTCGTGCCCTTATGCGCAAACAAATAAATAAAATATTTGATTTACAAATTGATGAGCTACAAAAACGACTAATTCAAAAGGGGATTCATATGGTAATCCAACCAGCTGCAAAAAGATTATTGATTAAAAAAGGTTTTAGTGAAAAATTTGGAGCTAGACCACTCCGACGTGTTATTCAAGACGAGATAGAGCATAGGATTGCAGATGGAATACTATCTGGTGAATATGAAAAAGGCAGCGTCCTGACGATCAACACTAATAAAGGAGAAATTGATGTCTGTGTCACTTCAGAAAAGTAGAAAAAAAAATCGAATTTTATCTACAATAATATTTTGTTTGATTTTGGTCATTATGACCATATTTTTATTAGTATATCGGCAAAGAATTATAGACCAAATAACGGTTTGGAGCTATACGCCCTCTACACAAGCAACCAAACTAGTCACGCGGGCTGGTATGAATGATAATGGTATTTTTTATTATTATGCATCCCAACCTACAATGTACAACTCAGAATCCGCTACTAATTTTAACAAAATGTGCAATAACACCGAAATTACAACGGCAATTATGGGGTGCTATAGTGGTAATAAAATATATATATATGTCGTATCAGACAAACAACTTGATGGTATAAGTGAAGTAACTGTAGCGCACGAGACCCTACACGCAGTCTATGCCCGTCTGGGAGATAAAGAAAAGAAAAGAATAGACAACTTATTAGAGAATGAATACAAGGTTCTTTCTACCGATAAATATTTCTCGGATTTGCTGGCATTTTATAGCAGTTATGAACCAGGGCAGCGTGATAACGAACTACACTCAATAATTGGTACCGAGGTAGCAAAGATAAATCCTGAACTTGAAACTTATTACGACCAGTATTTTAGTAGTCGGCAAGCGGTAGTTAACCTTGACATACAGTACAGCGATGTCTTTAAAACCCTGAAAGCCAAAGCCGATGACACTTCTAAACAAATCGATAGCTTATTAGCCGTAATAACATCTCTTACTAGTCAATATAACGCAGATGCTCAGAAGTTGAAGGATGATATTAGTTCATTTAACATTCGTGCCCAAAGTGGAGGGTTTACGTCACAGTCGCAATTTAATAACGAGAAAGCTGTTTTAAACGGTCGAGCGGCAGACCTTGATGCAGTACGTGCAACAATCCAAGAAGACTATAATAACTATCAATCCCTGATTGCAGAGTATAATTCATATGCAACTCAATCTAAAAAACTGTACGATACTATCAATAGCACTCTCGTGTCATCGCCGTCGGTTTAAGGTATAATAGACTAAATGGTAAAATCTAAAACCTTGTTCGTTTGCCAAAATTGTGCAGCGACTTATCCAAAGTGGGTTGGTCGGTGTGATAACTGTGGAGAGTGGAACACGTTGGTAGAACAAGTCGTTGCTTCCAGTGGTAAGTCGGTTGTTGCAAGAAGTGGAAATTCGGGTAAATTATTAGATGTACAAACGATGCGTTCAATTTCAAGTCGTGAGGGCGCAACCAGACTACAAACAGGATTTAGTGATTTAGACGAAGTTCTTGGCGGTGGCATTTTGCCAGGTAGCGTAATATTAATCGCCGGTCAGCCTGGTATCGGCAAAAGCACACTTCTTTTGCAGGTGTCTGCATTCGTAGCTCATAACGATGCAGTTTTATATGCAAGCGGCGAAGAGTCTGCTAGTCAAGTCAAACTTCGTGCAATTAGGCTTGGTGCTGAAAAAAGTGAACAGATAAGTTTTGCATCCAGTACAAGTGCAGATGACATTGCCGCCACAATCAGGTCGGGTGGATATAAACTAGTAGTAATAGATTCAATCCAGACATTAGCGCTCGACGAGATTACGTCAGCACCCGGGACAGTATCGCAAATTACAAACAGCAGTAACGTTATTATTCGCGCGGCTAAACTATCCGGCGCAGCGGTTGTCCTAGTTGGTCATGTTACAAAAGAAGGCAGTATCGCCGGTCCAAAAGTCTTAGAGCATTTAGTAGATGTGGTTTTGCAATTCGAAGGTGATAGATACGGAGGATTTAAGATTGTCAGGGCTGCTAAAAACCGATTCGGGTCGACCAATGATGCTGCAATTTTCGAGATGAACGAAGGAGGACTTAGTTTAGTAAAAAACCCCTCAGCTGCACTATTGGCCGAGAGACAAAACACCGACGGATCCGTTGTTCTGGCTACAATCGAAGGAACTCGTCCACTACTGGTTGAAATTCAAGCACTTGTTAATCCTACTAATTTCGGTTATCCTAAGCGTACGGCCAGTGGCTTTGATTTAAACAGATTGAATTTATTAATAGCAGTCTTAGAACGTCGTACAAAACTGAATTTATCCGACAAAGATATCTATATAAATGTTGTGGGCGGACTGAAATTAAATGATCAAGCCTCGGATTTGGCAATTTGTATGGCAATAGCCAGCGCAGCAGCCAGTCGTAGAATCGACGACGGGATAGTGGTATTCGGAGAAGTTGGACTAGGTGGCGAAATTAGGTCGGTCCAGTCAGCCGACAGAAGAATTGCCGAAGCAAAGAAACTTGGATTTACCCAAGCGATCGCTCCAAAAGGAGCCTCGAAAAACAAATTTATTAAAGAAGTTAGTGATTTGCGGTCTGCGCTTATTGACTATCTACAAAAGTAAGGAAAAAAATGGAAATTATCTTAACAACTATACTTCTGATTTTATTAGCAGAAGTAACGTATCTGGTATCAGTAAACACAAAAAAACTATCACACAAAAAAGAAGTAAAACCGATATTCGTCGATACATCAGTATTGATTGACGGGCGTATAATCGCAGTTGCCCAGTCTGGTTTTATTAGTGGTAAACTAAGTATTCCACGAAGCGTAATTGGCGAACTACAGTTTTTGGCGGACAATGCCGATAACGAAAAACGATCTCGCGCTAGGCACGGTCTGGATGTGGTATCCGAACTTCAAAATATGCCAAACGTAAAAGTTGAGATATTTCAAGACGGTAGCAAGGCAGAAGAAGGGGTTGACGAGCGTTTATTAAAACTTGCGAAAAAATACCATGGTTCAATATGTACAATTGATTACAATTTAAATAAAGTTGCTATGGTCGAAAATATTGACGTGCTTAATGTGAACGATCTAGCGATGAGTCTGCGAATGGCATATCTGCCTGGCGAAAAAATGATGTTGGAACTTACGCAAAAAGGCCAAGATAACCATCAGGCAATCGGACATCTAACAGATGGCACAATGGTTGTAGTAGAACATGCTATTAATCGTATTGGACAGACAGTTGAAATTGAATTTATCCGTAGTCTTCAAACCGCAGCCGGGAAAATGATGTTTGCAAAACTTATAGAAAACGGCAAAAATATAGCACCGAAAAAACAAACGCCCAATGATAAAAAGCCAGAACATTATAAAAATATCAGGCCGAATCGTTATCAAAACAAAAACGCCAATCGGACATATCATACAAAAATAAAATCTATCAATAGTGAACAAGAAATGGTTAATCTAATTAATAAACAGCAAAAAAATTGATTTTTTAATTCTAAATTAACTATTCTCCTGCAGGAATATCTGGCCCTGTGCCAGTAGCAGTGTAATAGGCGGTATCTGTAACCGTAGCGGTTAGCGCCTTTGCGGCATCAGTCTTCGATACCGTATAACTGAATGTGACTATTCCTGCGCTTGCAAGGGTTTTTACAACAGCTCCACCAATCATAACTTGGGCTCCGTTGACCGGAAATGTGCCGTTAGTTACAGTTACCGTGACTTCATATTTATTTTTTTCGTTCAAAGTCCACGACAAAGAGATAGAAGCTGGTACGTCTGAAGCTTTGTGTACGTCGTCGTCTTTACTTGCATCATAACCATCTGGTGCTATATAGACATCTTTTTTAGTTATAGGGTCTACCATCTTTGTAACATCCAACTCGATCCGTGCTCCAGCAGGCGTTAAATCTGTGGCCTTCTTTTTGGATACTTTATCAAATGTCATCTTTGCGTTTGTCTGACCTTGTGATTTATTCCACCAGGATGGGTAAACTTCGTTACCAACAATCTGAATACCCTTCGGCAGGGCATACCAATCACCAGCCTTCCAAAGTCCTTGCGGTGCGTAAACTTCTTTGTGCGCATATCCCATAACTTTAGCAATAATAGCACCGCCAAGAGACGATGTCCCGTTTTTAAGTATCGATGCATCAGAATTACCAAACCAAACCGCCATTGTCAGGGCCGGACTATAACTGGCCATCCAAATATCTTTTGCATATCCACCTTTGTCAGAAGTCCCTGTCTTGGTGGCTGTTTTGACTCCCGGGATGTCCATACCCAGTGCGTGGTAGCCGTCAAGTGGTGCGCGGGCGTTATCATCATTTAGAATATTTGCGACTATATAAGCTGATTGTGGATCAATAATCTGAACTGGTGCGGTATCAGTCCATTTTATTAGAACTTCTTTGGAACTGTTTTTCACTTCAAGGACTGAAGACTGCGGTTTGTATGCCCCTTGTCTAGCAAGTGATGCAAAAGCATTAACTAAATCAACTTGTTTTATCCCACAACCACCAATAGCGGCGGCTAATCCAACATTAACTTCGTCACCCTGGGTGCAATAGCTGGTTCCTCCCAGTTTGTGGATAATATCCAAAGTTGGTTTTACGCCCGATATATACATTGCTTCAACCGCTGGTACGTTTCGTGAATTCGCAAGAGCGGATCGAATAGTTATCGGACCTAAAAACTTTCGGTCTGCATTATATAGTGGTGCACCATATATCGAACTGATGTTGGTGTCATTTAACTTACTACCACTTCCGTAGTTAGTCATACCATTAGGCTTTTTTTGAAATAGCTCTGCATATACTAGTGGCTTTACGGACGAACCAGGCTGCAGATAAGCAATTGCGGCATTATCTTGACCATAACCCGGTTGTCTAAAATCACGACTGCCCAACAAGGCCACGATTTGCCCGGTTTTAGTATCTTCCACAGTTGCTGCGCCGTTAGTAAATCCAGCCCACGCTGGGATATAGGAGTTAAACTCGTCATTCATGGCACTTTCAAGTTTGTTTTGAATTCGAATATCCAATGTTGTTTTTACGGTTAGTCCGCCCTTGCCAACAGTAGCGCTCCCAAGCTTTTTGACTAATTCAGTCCGAACCATTTGAACAAAGTGAGGTGCCCTGATGTTGGCATATTGATCAGCTTCTGGGGTGATATGGTCCAGAATCGGATATTTTTTGGCAGTCTCGGCTTGCGCTTTTGTAATATATTTCTGTTCAACCATATTATCTAAAACGTTATGCTGACGCTGTATTAACGCCTTGTGACCATTAACATTGTACGGGTTAAAATATGACGGGTCTTGTGGTATGGCCGCCAGTAATGCGGCCTCAGCGATTGTTAAATCTTTGGCGGTTTTACCAAAATAAGTTTGAGAAGCTGATTCAGCACCATTACGACGTCCCCCGTAAGGTGATTCGTTCAAATACAGAGCCAGAATCTGATTTTTGTTGTACATTCTTTCAACTTCAATTGAAAGTATAATTTCTTTAACTTTACGGGGGATACCCGCCAAACCGCGCTGTTGAGCCTGGTCAGCAAAAAATACCTGTTTAACCAACTGCTGTGTTAATGTTGAGCCACCTTGAGTGCTGCCTCCTGTCATATTATTTATTGCTGCACGAAGAGTACCTGAAATACTGACACCCCCTTCGGTATAAAAATTCTTATCTTCGATTGCAACCGTGGCTTGTTTTAAGTATTTAC
Source organism: bacterium (assembly GCA_043724245.1). GTDB lineage: Bacteria > Patescibacteriota > Saccharimonadia > Saccharimonadales > Saccharimonadaceae > UBA1547. The sequence continues at coordinate 32,430 of JAYSMZ010000001.1, read as the reverse complement.
TTAGTTTATCGTCGTTAACAACAAGTTTATAGTTTTCTTCACCCGTATCAACCCATAAAACGGTGCCATTTCGGTCTAAATAGGTAGTTGCTGTTGTTTGAATGCGTTTCGATAATTCCCCCGGGCGAATCGCATCAAGATCCTTTCGAAAGAAAATAAATAAAGCTCCAATGAATATAATAAGTGCAAGTATCGAAATACCGATAATCTTGAGGGCCATTATGCCCCCCTCTTTACTGGTCCAATACTTCCACTGGCGTTTTGGGTTCATGCGGAATAAAAATCGTTCGATAGGATGTTTTGGAAGGGATGCCAAGTATTGGGCCTTTTTTCGAGACTTTAAATCCTTTCTTGTTCGATGAGAATGCGACAAATTAGAGTACAAATTTAGTTTGCGCGATCTAGATGGTTTTTTAGCCACGTTGTATGTTTCCCATAAGCATTAATTATATCATTATAGCATTAAGTCCATTCCAATTACAGATTTTCAGAGTCAATATGTGTGCATACAATTACTAATTTTGCTATACTTAACTGCAAAGAGAAAACATAAATTAACGGAGAAAAAATGAAACTTTCCGAAGAACTAACATGGCGCGGTTTTGTTAATCAAACTACATATCAAGATATCGCTGAACTTGATGACGGTACTATCTCATTTTATATAGGAGTGGACCCTAGTGCTGACAGCATGACAATCGGGAATCTGGCGTCGATAATGATGGTCCGACAGTTTATCGAACATGGCCACAAAGCGTATATGTTAGTTGGTGGCGCCACGGGACTAATCGGTGACCCGGATGGCAAAGCCAGCGAACGCTGCGCCAAGTCAATTGAAGAAATTGCCAGCAACAAAGTCAAGATTGTGGCTCAATACGACCAAGTTTTGGCAGGCAAAGATTTCACCGTCGTTGATAACTACGAATGGTTCAAGGAGATGAAATACCTTGATTTTTTGCGTGACATCGGCAAATACGTACCGATGAGCAGCATGCTGAACCGCGATTTTGTAAAAACACGTCTAGGCACCGAAGGCAACGGTATCAGTTATGCTGAATTTAGTTATTCATTAATCCAAGCCTACGATTTTTTGCATCTTTTTCGCGAATATGGCGTAACTTTGCAATTATGCGGTGGCGACCAGTGGGGAAATTCAATTGCAGGAGTTGATTTAATCCGACGACTCGAAAACAAGGAAGTGAACGTGTATTCAATGCCTCTATTGCAAAATAAATCTACCGGTGTTAAGTTTGGCAAAACCGAAGGCGGAGCAGTCTGGCTAGATTCAAACAAAACTAGCGTATATAAATACTACCAATTTTGGCTTAATTGCGACGACGCTGGAGTAATCGACTACCTCAAAATATTCACCATGTTAAACCGCGATGGAATTGAAGGATTATCAAATAAACTTACAAATAATCCTGAACAGCGAGACGCACAAAAAACACTGGCATACGAAGCGACCAAACTGGTCCATGGACAGCAGCGAACAGAAAGCGTTCAACGTGTAACAGGGGTATTGTTCGGCGGTGCTGATTTTAATACTTTGCAAGGTGAAGATATCGATATATTAGCCAGTGAAATCCCAGTGGTAGGACTACGTAAATCATTGATTGAGGTTCTTGTAGAATCAGAATTAGCTGCCAGTAATAGCGAAGCTAGGCGATTGATATCCGGTGGAGCTGTGTCGATTAATTCCGAAAGGGTGTCCGAGGATAAACCTATTGATTCAATGTCACTAATAAAAAAAGGTAAAAACAGTTTTGTTTTGGTTAGATAATGATTAACGGGTTAAACGCAAAAAAAGTAATTGCATTCGATTTGGATGATACTTTGGCTGTGGCAAAGTCTGCTATCCCAGAAGAAATCAGCGAACTGTTGGTCCGATTGCTTGATAAATGTGATGTCTGCATAATTTCCGGTGGTAAATTTGATCAATTCAAAGTCCAGGTTCTTGATAAGCTTAAAGCCTCGCCATATGAATTAACCCATCTACACCTTATGCCAACAAGTGGTACTAAATATTTTATTTTTGACGATGGATCGAATACCTGGGAATTACAGTATGACAATTCGTTAACTGATGATCAAAAAAAACGAGCGATAAACGCCCTGGAAGAAGGCGCAAAAAAACTTGGGCTTTGGGAATCAAAGCCGTATGGCGAGATTATTGAAGATCGCGAGTCTCAAATTACGTATTCGGCCCTTGGTCAAAGTGCGCCTGCCGATTTAAAGTATAAATGGGATCCAGATGGTTCAAAAAAACAGAAACTTCGGGATTATGTAGCACCTATTCTTTCGGATATGGGTGCGCGGGTTGGTGGTACTACTTCAGTAGATGTAACCGTTGCCGGCGTAGATAAAGCTTATGGAATGAATAAATTGACCGAACAGATGCAAATCGAGAAAAAAGACGTTTTATTTATAGGTGATAAATTGCAACCGGGCGGTAATGACTATGCGGTTAAAGCCATGGGTATTGATACGATAGAGGTTAAAAATTGGCAAGATACAGCTGATCTTATTGAACGAATTTTGGCTGAAGATAACTAGTCTTGCTACACTAGTAATATGAATCTTGATTCAAGTTTAGAAAAAATCAAAGGTGTGGGGGTAAAAGCGGCTCAGCAATTCTCGACTGCTGGGATTGAAACCGTAGGTGATTTAATTAATTTTCTGCCACGAGCCTACGAAGATTTTTCGCAAATAACGCCTATTTTGGGCATAAAACCTGGTAAAAATACAATCAAAGCACGCTGTGAAAAGATAACGACGCGACCGGTTCGCAGGGGCCTGCGAATCACCACGGCAACTCTAGTGGATAAAAGCGGTAAATTGCAGGCTGTTTGGTTTAATCAACCATATCGCGAAACGCAGTTAAAAACCGGGAAAGAGTTCTTTTTTTCGGGTATGTTCGAATTTAACTACAACCGATATCAATTGACAAATCCCAGTGCTGAATTAGTGTCTGACATGCCGGTTCAAACTGACAGGATTTTACCAATTTACCGATCGATAAAAGGACTGAAATCAGCTTTGGTTCGTAAAATTTTAGCAGAATTAAAGCCTCTAATTACGATGCTTCCAGAAACCCTGCCCGAAAAGATAATTACCAACGAAAAACTCATTTCTCGTAGTCAAGCCATTATGTCGATGCATTTTCCCAAAAAAATCGAAGAAGTTGGCAAAGCGAAGCAAAGGCTGGCTTTCGAAGAATTATTCCAACTTTTGCTAGCCAGTCAATTAAATCGTCAGGAAAATGCCAAACTGTATGGTTGGCATATACCGTTTAATCTGTCTGTCGTCTCGAATTTTGTTACGAAGTTGCCGTTCAAATTAACAACCGCTCAACGAATTGCCGCCTGGGAGATAATACAGGACATGGAGCGTAAAACCCCGATGAATCGTTTACTGCAAGGAGACGTTGGTTCAGGTAAAACCGTCGTAGCGGGGCTGGTGGCTTGTCAGGTGGCGAATTTTGGTTACCAAACGGCATTAATGGCTCCAACTGAACTATTGGCTATTCAGCATGCTGAGACATTAAGAAAGCTGTTAGGGCCATTGGGCGTCAGCGTTGGGTTATTAACAGGAAATGTCAAAGGTGCCGCTAGAAAGACGCTTTATGAACAGATTAAATTAGGGAAAGTCGACGTAATCGTTGGAACTCATGCATTAATCCAAGAAACTGTTAAATTTCACAAACTTGGTTTTGTCGTTATAGATGAACAACATCGATTTGGAGTCGATCAGCGCCAGCAACTTCTGAAAAAGTCAAAATATATGCCTCATATGTTGGCTATGACCGCAACACCTATTCCCCGTAGTCTGATGCTGACGGTATATGGTGAACTGGATATTAGTATCTTAAATGAGCTTCCCGTCGGTAGAAAACCTATTGTCACCAAGATATGGTCGCCAAACAGTCGAGAATCGATGTACACTGCAATCGATGTTGAATTATCGGATGGGCGTCAGGCTTATATAATTTGCAGTCTGATTGAAGATAACCCTGATAACGAGATAAAAAGCGTAAAACTAGAGTTTACTAAACTTCAAAATTCTATCTTTAAACATCGCAAAATTGGACTGTTGCATGGAAAATTAAAATCCACCGAAAAGGACGTCGTCATGCAGGAATTCAGTAAAGGTAAATTAGATATTTTAGTCAGCACAACCGTTGTCGAAGTCGGCGTTGATGTTGCCAATGCGACAGTAATATTAATAGAAAACGCTGATAGATTTGGACTGTCACAGCTGCATCAGTTGAGGGGCAGAGTTGGGCGGAGTGAACTGCAAAGCTATTGCTATCTGGTTACCAGTACCAGCGCTAAACCTACAAAACGTTTGCAAGAAATTGAAAAAAGCAACGATGGTTTTCATTTGGCTGAGGTTGACTTGGAACTTCGTGGCCCGGGCGAGATTTATGGTCGAGCGCAACACGGAGCGCTAAACTTACAGATTGCGACTCTTGCGGACACTAAACTGATAGCTAGGGCTCAAAAACAAGCAAAACAGTTCGTCGAGTCTGGTGAAAATCTGCTACAATATAAGCAACTAGCCGCTGAAGTTGGATATTATCAGCGACTTACAACATTAAATTAGACACAATTTTAAACGATAGGTCAAAGATAATAATATGTATTCGGGAACAATTATCAGGCGTGGTTCAGGCAAGATTGTCGGCGTTCATCAAAAAATAGATCGTGCAGCACGTCGAAAAATAAAGCAATTATTGCCGGATTCTATTGAATTTCCTACAATCAAAGAGATCCTTCATTTCGAAGGTATTAACGGTCCTGATGGCATAAAACGCAAGAGTCCGGCGGTTGATGAACCTTGGCATTTTATTGATCCAAACAACCCAGCGGATCTATCGCTAATATCAGAAATCAAAAACCATATCTACAATCTGTCTGTTTCCTTACGGGACAACAACAGAGTACGTTCAGCATTCGAAGCAGCATGGTTAGCGCATGCAGTGGTTGATGGGCTGACTCCTGCTCATCACTATCCTTTAAGTGAAAAAATTGAAGAACTTTGGGGTAGAGCGCACAACGAACGGATAAGTCTACGAGAAAAAAACGTTATTCACGGTGATAGTTTGCGCGATACTCTACAAAAGAACTGGGAATATTGGGGGCTTAACGGTGTGTTTACTTCACACGGAATGTTTGAGGTTGGAGCAGCATCATCAATCGCAACTGAAAATTTTAAAGACATAAAATTCGATAAGCGATATATAACAAAGCTAGAAAAGCAGGGTTTTGAGTCGATATACCTAGATTCGATTCAAAAGATTAATAATTTAAACATGTTTGGACAGCTAACAAAAAGCGATTGGACAGGGGTTTTAGCGAAACAAACCAGGCAAATACTTGTTCCAGAAATGATTAGGCAAGTTATTTTAGCATGGTATCAAGCAGTAATAATGGCAAAGGACACAAAGGTCGTTGAAACTAAACATTATATCCGGTAAATTCGGCGGTAGACCGATTGTTGCTCCAGATGGCAGGTTAACCCATCCGATGAGTTCCCGTGTTCGCGGATCATTATTCAATATTATTGGCGACGAAATAAAGGGGGCAGAAATATTAGATGTTTTTGCAGGGACAGGGTCTTTGGGTTTGGAATCTTTAAGTCGCGGAGCAAATCACGCTTCATTTATTGAACGTGACAGACTTGCAAATAAAATATTAGTTGAAAATATTACAACACTTGCAGTGGATGAAATTTCGACCGTCTTTCAAATCGGTGCCAGCACGTTTATAGATAAAAATCAAGATAAATCGTATGATATTATATTCGCTGATCCGCCGTATAATGACTTACAGTTATCCACAGTATTTTCGTTAATGAGTCTATTAAAACCAAACGGGCTTATGGTATTATCATATCCAGGCAGAGGTGAGTTGCCGTCCGTGCAAGGAGTTGTTGTGGTGGACAATCGTAGTTACGGAACCGCGGCGCTGGCTTTCTACCGAAATAAATAGCGGCTGAGAGGCCGCTATTTTTGTATGGTTTATATTTGGTACGCGAGAGAAGACTCGAACTTCCATGTCCCGAGGGACACTAGCTCCTGAAGCTAGCGCGTCTACCATTCCGCCACTCGCGCATGCACCTAATTTAATAGGATACAGATATATCGGATGTTTTTCAATCAATATGTGTGACTGACAATTTCACAACTACATACTACTCATCAGCACACTCTACGTGTGACTTCGTCAGCACGTGGCGTTCGGCTGCCTACCGGCACAGTCTTCTGAGTAGTAAATAGTTATGGAATTGTCGGAAAAAATTTACTCTGAAGGCGAGTATTGTGCGAATTCAGCTGAACTATAATCCGGATTAAGGGCAGCAATTAGTGTTTTCAGTTCGGATTTTTGCTTGACTCCAGGATTTAGTATCCCAAATGGGTCAAAAGCCTCTTTTATTTGCGAATATACATCTATTTCATCATCATCAAGCATTGCATAGGCTGCATTAGCACGTAATCGCCCTTCACCGGAATCAGCTGCCATACATCCACCGTATTTTGCGACCAATTCAATATAGTCAGATATTAATTTGAAAGTTTTTTGTTTATCACTAACGACATGCAAATCCAATGTTGGTCGAGCGTATATAACTCCATCCAGCCATTGAATATGTAGTGGTAAATCAATATGATGTTTTGACGCTAACTCTTTTACAGAAGTGATAAATTCTTCGCGTCTAGCAGTGGGTATAGAAACACCATCGATAATAGAAGGCATAGATTCACCTTTGGTATTAGACTCTAAAATTACCGAACCAACCTCGCGAATTGTAAATAGTTCATCTTTTGAATAATCTGAACTGGTGTAAATTGTTGTTTCAAATTTCGAGAGTCTTTTTAGAGCTTGTTTTTCTTTTTTGTGACGCAAGCGGTCGTTTGAATCGTTGAAATTTACAAATAAAACTGAACCTATGTTTTTGTCGACAAATTCATCTGAAAATATATATTTTTTACCGCATTTATGAGCAATGTTAAACATTTCTCCGTCAATTAACTCTAGTACCGTAGGCTGAAGTGCTGCCAACGAATCCGCACAGTCGCGGGCTACTTCGGGGTTATCAAATGTAGTAACAAAAATAGATTCATGTTCTGTATAAAAATCTGTACGCATGACTATCTCGGAAATCATAGCTAGTGTTCCCTGACTGCCAATAATAAGTGGCGATAGGTCAAACGAACCGTCACGAGCTTTGACAATAGAAATACCAGGATATCCAGTATTATCTGGTTCATTGTTTGCGATTTTATCGTAAATTGCTTGTTGATTGTCTTCGATAATACCGTCAATCTTGCGGTAAATTTCGCCTTCGAAGGTTTGCAAACCCTTTTTCTTGTTTAACTCATGTTTGCTGATGCGGGTTGTTTCGATTAAATCGCCGTTGGCTAAAACAACTTCCAGGCGCTTTACCCATTCACCGGTTTGACCATAGCGTCCTGACTGTATGCCACCGGCATTATTTGCAACTGCGCCGCCAATAGAGCTGTAAGCTGACGTTTTAGGGTAAGCTGGAATGATAAAACCGTGAGATTTAAGCGTGTCGTTTAAGGCTTTGAAATTTACTCCAGGCTGGACATGGACAAATTGATCTTTATTTTTAAAACTAATAAATATTGTCTTATTCAAATGAGCATACGTATTTAATATTATGCCTTTGCCGATTGCCGCTCCGGTTCTGTTCGATCCTCCGCCTCGGATAGTTATTGGCAAAATATGTCCTTTTTCAGCCAGCTGCCAAGCAAATCTGGCGACTTTTCGGATATCATTTGTGACTCTGGGATGAACGACATAATCAGGGGTGATACTTAGGATACTTCCGTCAATAGAAAACTTTCGTCTGGTCAATTCGTCGCTGCTGACCTCGCCAAGCAGATGTTCATTCAAATATTGCGCAATTTTATTCATGCCTTTTTATTCCCCTCAGTCATTACTGTATTAATGATAGCACAAGCGCCATTTGGATTAAATAATAATAGACTTTATCTGTTATGGATATTTTGTTACAATTAGTGTTAAGCGCGAGTGGTGGCCTATGGATAATTGTAGACACGCTGCGTGACGAATATTAGGTGCAGAAAGTACCCATGTCGGCAGTTCGCAGGGCCGGAGGCCGGATGACGAACGTCACCGACTGAGGCGGGGGGTCGAGAAAAATTCAGAATGAATTTTATCGTGACCTAGTGCCGTAATCAACATTTTATGCGGATGTGGTGGAATTGGTAGACACGCTAGCCTTAGGAGCTAGTGCCGTAAGGCGTGAAGGTTCAAGTCCTTTCATCCGTACCAATTTAAAATGACAGTCATTTGACTGTCATTTTAAATGGCAACTGGTTTGCCAATCGTGAGGTTTCGGGGTCGCGGAACGTGACCAAGTCCTCTCTCGCGTACAAAATATAGACATTATAAGAGAACCTTCTGTTGGGACTTTTTTGTTTTAATACTTATGTTAAAATTATTATATAAATGAGAAGAGCAAAAAATTTTAGTACCCCAGGGTTCACTATCGTTGAACTTTTAGTCGTCATAGTAGTAATCGGTATCCTTGCTGCCATCACTACAGTTTCATATACGGGAATTAACAGCAAAGCCACAGTTGCCTCATTAATGTCTGACTTGGATAATGCATCTAAACAACTAAAATTGTATAATGTAGATCACGGGTACTATCCAACCAGTATTAATACTAGCGGTGATAATTGCCCAACCCCAACTGATGCTAAATATTGTCTAAAATCAAGTAACGGTAATGGTTATTTATATACTCCTGGTTCTGGCGCTGCTCCTCAAGCATTTTATTTATCTGCAACTAAGGGCTCAACAACGTACAAGGTAACTAATGATAATGCACCAATAGCAGATGACAGTGCAAATGGTCAAGTTTTACGTCTAGACGCAAGTGTAGCGGCGTCTTATTCAGGCTCTGGTCTTAGTTGGATTGATATTAGTGGCGGTAACCACAATGGGACATTAGCTGGTGGTATAGGTGTTGGTGGATTGGGATATGATACTAATAATGGTGGATCACTAAGTTTTGACGGGGTAGATGATAAGGCGAGTTATACATCTGGAGGGTTTTTGCCAACTGGGAACTCAGCTAGGTCAATATTATTTTGGTTTAAGCCTAATTCTGGTATGACCGACGTAAATGGGGCCTTTTCATATGGCTGCACAAATGCTGAAGGTAGAAGCTGTGCCACAGCGGGCGTAGGAAACTACGTTGAGGCATGGGCAAACACAACAAATATAGGTTTGCATTTACAAACATGTCAGCTTAGTGGTCCAAGTACACCTTCCCCAACGACAGGATGGCATTTATACACAGCGGTTTTTAATGGCGGTGGGAATACAGTAACTTTTTATATAGACGGTTCTAGCGCAACTACAGTAACTGCAAGTTGTACTATAAATACAAACATAGGTACTGGTTTTGCCTTGGGGGTGGATACCTGGGGTTATTATTCCGGTCAAATTGGTTCGGTTTCCATATATAATATTGCCCTTGATTCTTCCCAAGTATCTCAAAATTTCAACGCTCTCCGTTCTCGTTTTGGTATATAAATACGTATAATGTTCAAGCTCCGTTAGGCCATTTGTTTCATACTGTTATCAAATAATTATTATCACTTATGCTAAACTATAACCATGAATGTTTCTATTAGGAACAAATCTTCTGGTTTTACAATTGTTGAACTATTAGTAGTAATGGTGATAATCGGTATCCTTGCTGCCATCACAATCGTCACCTACACAGGGATTGTCCAGAAGGCCAAAGTTGCTTCGCTAATATCTGATCTTTCAAGCGCAACAAAAAAACTAGATGTATATAAAGCAAGAAACAGTACTTACCCTACTTTAAACAATTGCCCAACTCCTCAGTCTAATGAAATATGTCTTACACCAAGTAGTGGGACAATATTAAAATATGTATACAACAGTATCGACGATACCTACACTTTAGAGGCAACAAATAGTGGACTTTCTTACAATACAGATTCAACAACCAAGACAGCTTCATTCGGTACCCTGTCTAGCTTTGCGGTGACCTTGGGGGCTGCTGCGGGGGCTGATGTTATTAGTTCTATTGTTCAAACCGGTGACGGTGGCTATGTGGTTGTCGGCAATACCAGTAGTTATGGTGCTGGGGGCGCTGACATGTATATTGGCAAATATACCCCTAACGGGACTTTGTCCTGGAATAAGACCTGGGGTGGTGTAGGCAACGATTATGGCAGTTCAATAATACAAACCAGTGACGGTGGTTATGCGGTAACAGGATATGAAACTAGCTTCGGGGCTGGTGGTAGTGACATGTTTATTGTCAAATATACCTCTGACGGGACTTTATCCTGGAATAAGACCTGGGGTGGTGTAGGCATCGATAATGGTAATTCAATAATACAAACCAATGACGGTGGTTATGCGGTAACAGGCTATACAGAAAACTTCGGGGCTGGTGTTAATGACATGTTTATTGTCAAATATACCTCTGACGGGACCTTATCCTGGAATAAGACCTGGGGTGGTGTAGGCAACGATTATGGCAGTTCAATAATACAAACCAGTGACGGTGGTTATTCAATAGCGAGTTTTACGACAAGTTTTGGGCTGGGTGCTAATGAAGTGTTACTAGTCAAATATACCTCTGACGGGACTTTATCTTGGGCTACTGTTTGGGGCGGTACTGGCGCTGATTCTGGTTCAAGACATATTCAAACTAGTGATGGAGGTTTTGCTGTTACGGGTTTGACTAACAGCTTTGGTGCGGGTGGTTTTGATGTGTTTTTAAATAAATATACATCTAGCGGGACCTTATCCTGGAGCAAGACTTGGGGAGGAATTGGTACCGAAGCTGGGTACGGTCTTGTCAAAACCGGCGATAACGACTACGTCATATCCGGTTATACTGCAAGCTACGGTGCTGGCTTGAACGACCTGTTTCTAATAAAATTCAAATCCGACGGAAATTTGTTATGGAATAAAACTTTTGGTGGAGTATACAACGATTACAGCAAGCCCTTGATTCAAGCAACTGATGGGAGTTTCGTCACTGGAGGCTATACTAATAGCTACGGTACTGCCGTTAATGTCAATAATGATATGCTTCTTGTCAAGTACACCTCTAATGGCATGATAATCGGTTGTTCTTCGCCAATGTGTCAAATACCATCCGCCACAGTTACTAGCCCTTCGGGGACGGTCTCTAATCCATCGGGTATAGTTACTAGTCCAACAGCCACAGTTACTAGTCCAACAGCCACAGTCACTAGTCCAACGGGGACTTATACGGTGGTTGTTCCCGCGTATCCTTAGTAGTCGCCGAGATCATCGTTGCTTGCGATAACTGGTTTTTGTAAACGAAAACGAAATATGACAATTTAGGCAAAGAATAAATTATTTTTACATACCAGGTAACATATTCATAGACGAACCAGGTTCATATGCATCGTCAACTTTTGAATTCAATTTTTCGATGTCAATCAAATAATATTTCTGGTCACTCGTTACAACCTTTTCTTTTTTTAGCTTATTTATCTCAATATTTGTAGTTTCTCTTGTTAGTCCCGTGGCGTCAGCTAAATCTTGTTGAGTAAGTGGTACCTGGATCATAATAATACCTGTTACAACATTTGTACCATACTGGTAACAAAGATAAAGAAGTGTGTATAACAGTTTCAACCTTGCGTGAGGTTTTTCTAATGCGTCAAGTTTTAGTTTTGCTCCCAATAGTGTTACAACCATGCGATCTAATATTTTCCTTGTAAAATCTATATTACAGGCAATTTGGGATTGAAAGTATTCCTTACTGATTACATACATTTCACAGTCTGTTAGAGCGGTGTAATCAAACAGTGTTTTTGCTGTTTTAGAAAAAGCCCAACTTTTGGGAATAATATCGCCAGTAATTTCAAATGCAATTGATTGCTGATTCCCGTTAACTGTCAAATTAGACTCTTCGACCACACCGGACTTTATGCTATATAAAGTTTTTGGGATTTCGCCTTGAAGAAAAATAGTTTCGCCTTTTGAAAATTTTACCGTAGGGTTATGACGGTAAAATGACCGCCGATCGTCAGTAGATTTATTATACTTAAACGATCCTTTATCGTACATAATCTTAAACCCTGCTTCTCTGTATGTCCACATATGGTGTATACAAGATCAATTATAGCACCATATATGTGATTATTCTAACAGAAACATATAAATAAATAGTATATCCTGTCAGTGCAAGTAAAAATCATTTAATGGGGGTTCGGTGATGAATTATAAAAATATCAAGTACTATCCTTCAAACAAATACTTTCATCTAACAAAAAAAGGTCTTGACGAGCTAAAAGAACAACTGGATCATCTTGGGAAAGAGAAAATCAAAATGAGCAAACGACTAATCAATATGGACGTAAAAGAAAAGGAAGAATTCATAACGTCAACAGATGCTATTAGTCATCTTGATAATATTGAATTGAAAGTATCGGAAATTTCAGATATTTTACAGCGAGCCGACATTATTCCAGATAGTAGATTGCGATTAAGTGTCGGACTTGGCTCTACGGTATTCCTTAGGTCTGATTTTCAAAAAGTAAGATATACTCTTGTAAACTCAATTGAAGCCGATCCTTCGGCAAACAAAATTTCAGAAGAAAGTCCCCTTGGAAGAGCGCTAATTGGGAAAACGATTCACTCAATTATTAGCGTTGTAACCCCAAGAGGCAAGAAATATTCCTATAAAGTTCTTGCTGTGAAATAAACTTTCAACAACAGACTAAAACAAATAAGTTACAATATAAGCATGACAATGCAAACAATCGGAGTTGGGCCGCATCCTAAACCGTGGCCAATGGATCCCAAATATGACACGGACCTTCTGGAAAATGGTGATAAGTATAATGTAGTAGATAAATATCGATACTGGAAAACAACGGCAGTTAAAGCCGATCTGGACAAATCCAGAAATAATCTTCATATTGCAATTGAAAATTGGCAGCACGACTTTAATATTGGCACAATTGTACGGGCTGCAAACGCGTTCAATGTCGAAGCCGTGCATATTATTGGCAAAAAACACTGGAACCGTCGCGGGGCGATGGTGACTGACCGATATATGAATATTGTGAACCACAAGTCAGTTGAAGATTTTGTAATAAGTATGAATTCTGAAAATAGACATATTATTGCAGTCGATATTATTCCAACTGCCATAGAGATATCCAGGGTAAAACTGCCTATAAATTCAGTTCTAGTTTTTGGTGGTGAGGGTCCCGGATTAAGTGAAGAAATCCTAAATAGAGCTGAAAATGTTGTTATGATTGAACAGTTCGGATCCACCAGGTCTGTCAATGTAGGAGTTGCTGCTGGTATTGCTATGTATATCTGGATGCAACAACATGTTCTGGAATAACCAAGGCACACTTGTATTAAACAGATAAAAATGCAAAAATTATAGTAATGGCCACGTTATCATCACTACCCTATAAAGGCACACGCGATTTTTATCCTGAAGATAAAAGAATTCAGAATTATATATTTTCTATATGGCGAAAAGTCTCTGAATCATATGGCTATGAGGAATACGGAGCCCCAATATTAGAACCGCTTGAAGTATACACTGCCAAAAGTGGACAGGAACTGGCAAACGATCAAACTTATTCGTTTATTGACAGGGGTGGACGAACGGTTGCAATTAGGCCGGAAATGACGCCGTCAATTAGTAGGATGGTTGCAGAGCGTCGCCAAGAATTAGCATATCCTGCCAGGCTATATTCGATTGCTAATTTTATGCGATACGAACGTCCACAACGTGGTCGTGAACGCGAATTTTGGCAATTAAATGTTGATATTTTTGGTGATGACGGTGTGTCTGCCGAGGCCGAAATTATTACCATGTCGGACGATATCATGAAGGCAACCGGGGCAAAACCCGAAGATTACGTAATCAAAATTAATAATAGAAAACTGATTAATTTTATGATGGCGCAATATTTGGGGCTGGATGCAGTCCAGGCCCAATTTATGATTAAACTATTGGATCGCAAAGACAAAATTAGTGGACAAGACTTTACCGATCAAGCGACGGAGGTTTTCGGTGAACTTGCTGACGTAGGATTGCCTAAGGTAGAAGCATTATTGAATGCCACAAGCATGGCCGATCTACCTGCTGAAATTCGTGATAGTGCCGCTGTTGCCGAGGTTCAAGAATTATTCACTCTATTAGAACGTTCAGACGTAAAAAGTTTAGTCTTTGACATAACCTTAATGCGCGGCTTTGATTATTATACGGGTATGGTTTTTGAGGTATTTGACACAAACTCCGAAAATAATCGTGCGCTTTTTGGTGGTGGTCGCTATGATGGTTTAGTTGGATTATTTGGCGCAGAGCCAATATCAGCCGTAGGTGTTGCCCCTGGTGGCACAACTTTCTTAAATTTTTTGCTGTCTCATAATTTAATGCCGAAACTAAGTTCTTCAACTGATATATATCTATCCGTTTTGGGTGATACGACGCGTGAGGCAACAAAACTAGCTAACGAATTTCGTGCAAACGGTATTAATGTTGAGCTAGATATTTCCGGAAGAAAATTGGATCGACAGATAAAAAATGTCATCAAGAAAAACATTACATACATATTGTTTCTTGGCGAAGACGAAGTTAAAAACGGCATATATACATTGAAAAACGTTGCCAAGTCCGAAGAATATAAATTAAAATTTGACGAAATTGTTGAATTATTTGCTGTCAAGCGTAAAGGAGAAAAATGAAATCAACCATAAAACACCTATCGGATACTAAAGTCGAAATGACAATTATCTTGAATGTCGAGGAGCTAGCGATTGCAACCGAGGTTGCAACAACAAAACTATCACGCGACATTAAAGTTGCTGGTTTTCGCAAAGGCAAGGCTCCAGCTGCTGTTACTGCAAAAAATATCAGTCCAGAAAAGCTACAAGAACAAATTTTAGATAACGCAATCAGCAAATCGGTTGCACGGGCTTTTGTTGAGAGTAAATTGCAGGCACTAGACCGTCCGGCGGTTGCTATTAAAAAATACGTACCTGGCGAAATGATGGAATTTACTGCAGAAACCGAGATTTTGCCAGTGGTTAAAATGGGTGATTACAAGAAACTGAAATCAATCGCTGAGAAAGTATCTGTTTCGGAGGCCGAAATTACAGAAACTGTAGGACGAATTCAGCAAAGTTTGGCCGAGCGCAAAGAAGTTAAACGTGCAGCAAAGATCGGTGATGAAACGGTAATCGATTTTGTAGGTAAAAAGGATGGTACAGCTTTTCCTGGTGGGACTGGGAATAACCATAGCCTAACGCTAGGTTCCAATCAGTTTATTTCTGGATTTGAGGACGGAATTGTTGGCCATAAAGCCGGTGAAGTATTTGATTTGGAACTTAAGTTTCCTGATAATTACCAGTCTGCTGAACTAAAAGGTCAAAAAGTCACATTTACGACTACACTAAAAACCGTTAAAGATGTTAAACTACCCGAAATTGATGATAAATTAGCACAAAAAGCCGGCCCATTTAAAACAATAGTCGAACTTAAAACCGATATTAAACGCGAATTAACTAGTCAAAAAGAACGCGAATCTGGGGAAAAACTCAAAGACAGCCTGGTCAAAGAATTAGTTGGTGTTAGTAAAGTTCCGGTTCCAGAAATCTTGGTTGTTGACCAAATTAAATCAATTGAGCAAGATTTTGTAAATAACTTGGTGTATCAGGGTTCGACACTTGAACAGTATTTGGAAAACAAAGGTTTTGAGTCCAAAGAAAAATGGCTGGAAACCGAAGTAAAAGACGTTGCTACTAAACGAGTTCAGGCCGGACTGGTTTTGGCAGAACTTAGCAAAGTTGAAAAAATCAAAGCTTCAACCGAAGAACTTGATGCCCGCGTAGAATTATTTAAGCAGCAGTATGCAAATAATGCCGAAGCCCTTAAACAATTCGAACAACCCGAAGTCCGTCGTGACATAGCCAGTCGTTTACTCACTGATAAAACCGTCGATAGACTAGTTGAACTAAACTTAAAGAAGTAATTTATTGTATAATAAAAAGTATGAAGAAACCTTCAAACTATCTAATTCCAACAGTTATTGAAAAGACGTTCGATGGTGAGCGAGCTTATGATATTTATTCGCGCCTTTTAAATGAACGTATAATTTTCCTGGGTGAACAGCTTGACGAGCATACTGCTAATATTGTTGTAGCACAGCTGATTCATTTAGCCTACGAAGACCCGAAAAAAGACATAAAACTGTATATTAATAGCCCCGGTGGCAGTGTCTACGACGGCATGGCTATTTATGACACTATGCAATATATCAAACCTGATGTCCAAACCATTGGAATTGGTTTGCAGGCCAGTATGGGAGCGTTTTTACTGTCAAGTGGCGCCAAGGGCAAGCGATTTGCTTTACCTCACAGTAAAACTATGATTCACCAGCCTACAATCGGAACCCATGGTAAGGTGACGGATACTGAAATTGATTTAAAAGAAGGTTTGGCGGTTAAAGAAATGCTGGCTGAATTGTTTGCCAAAAATACTGGTCAAAAACTTGCAAAAATTAAAACCGACATGGAACGTGACTATTGGATGGACCCCGAAGAAGCGAAAAAATACGGCTTAATTGACGAAGTTATTTCAAAATCATAAATACATATAAAAATAGTCGTAATTAGTATTGACTAATATATAGCCATGCTTCACAATAGTTAATAAGAAGTAGTGTAGCTGCTGTTATTCATGTCTTTATATAATTGGGATTTGTATATAAGCTAACCGCAGTTAAGGGAATCTTCGGCGCTAAGACCCCCTTTCGCTGGCCAGCGAAAAACAACTAAAAAATCGTATTAAATGTATAATTTGCGAGGAGCAAACACCACTTATGGCAAAAACAAAGCCTAACGTCACCAAGCGTGTCTTCTTTACTGAGGTCGGCACAGCACTCCAACTACCAAACTTAATTGCACATCAAAAAGACAGCTGGCGGGATTTCGTCGAAACCGGACTTTCCGAAATATTTTCCGAACTTAACCCAATCGATGATTACACCGGACAAAAACTATCGCTGCGATTTAACGACTACAAGTTTCAGGAACCAAAAACAAGCGAACAGGAAGCCAAGGAAAACAACCTGACTTTTGACGCACCACTGCATGCCAATGTTGAGCTTACTAATAAAGTAACTGGCGAAGTCAAAGATCAAGAAATTTATTTGGGTGATTATCCGTGGATGACCGACCGCGGTACATTTATTATTAACGGTACTGAACGTGTCATTGTATCTCAGTTAATTCGAAGTGCTGGTGTATTTTTCACCGCCGACAAAGCAGTAACTCGAAATTTTTATGGTGCGAAACTTATTCCGGGTCGTGGAGCATGGTTAGAAATTGAAACTTCTCCGAACGGTGTTATATATGTAAAAATTGATCGTCGTCGTAAACTACCAATCACGACTTTGTTGCGTGCCTTGGGCCATAGCAAAACGTCTGAAATTAAAAGTCTTTTTGACGATATTGATACTGGCGATATCAAATATATTGAAGCTACCCTTGATAAAGATTCAGCCCGTGGTTCAAACGAGGCCTTGATTGAGGTTTATCGTCGTCTTCGTCCAGGTGACTTGGCGACTGTCGATAATGCTCGCAGTATGATTGAGCGAATGTTCTTTGATTTTAAGCGCTTTGATTATAGCCGAGTTGGACGATACAAGTTGAACCAAAGATTAGGTGTAAAATTACCAAACACCACTGAAAACCGCGTATTTCAGCTTAGTGATTTAATTGCAATTATTCGCGAGATAATTCGTTTGAATAATACTCAGGATTTGCCAGATGATATCGATTCACTATCAAACCGAAGAGTCAAATTGGTTGGCGAACTTGTTTCTCGACAATTCCGTGTCGGTATGCTGCGAATGCAACGAAACGCCATGGATCGTATGAGTATGTGTGATTTGGAAACCGTTGCTCCCGGACAATTAATCAATGCTCGTCCGGTAGTTGCTGCCGTTCGCGAATTTTTTGCCAGCTCACAACTGTCACAATTAATGGATGAAACGAACCCGCTTTCAGAACTATCCCACAAACGTCGCCTAAGTTCGATGGGGCCAGGTGGTTTGTCTAGGGAACGTGCAGGATTTGATGTTCGTGATGCACATCCAACTCATTACGGTCGTATTTGCGTCATTGAGACACCAGAAGGCGCCAATATCGGCTTAGTTTTAAACTTGGCTTCATACGCTAGGGTTAACGAGTATGGATTTATTGAAACTCCATATCTAAAAGTTGTAAACGGCAAAGTTACAAATAAAACTGTCTATCTGGATGCGGCACAGGAAGTTGTTGAAGTTATTGCTGACGCATCTGTTAAATTAAACAAAGACGGTTCATTTGCGCAGGGACGTGTTAGTGCCAGAAATGGTATTTTACCCGAACAGGTTGATGCTAGTGAAGTAACGTACGTTGACGCATCAAACAAGCAAATTCTTGGTTCATCTGCCGCATTAATTCCATTCATTGAAAAGAACCGTGTTGACAGATCACTAACGGGTTCAGCCATGCAAAAACAGGCAGTTCCTTTGTTGATTCCTCAATCGCCGGTTGTTGGTACAGGTATTGAAGCTGAAATTGCTAAAAATACGTCTCAACTAATTTGTGCAGCTGATGATGGCGAAGTAGTACGTGCAGATGCCGATGAAATACATGTTAAATACAAAGATGGTGTAAAAAAATACGAACTAATTCACTTTGCCAAAAGCAACGATGATCGGTCAATTAACCAAAAAGCTCGTGTCAATCGTGGCGACAAAGTTAAAAAAGGTGACATTTTAATTGAAGGGGCGTCAATTGCTGATGGAGAATTGGCGCTTGGACGCGATCTTTTAGTTGCCTTTATGCCGTGGGGTGGATATAACATGGATGACGCTACAATCCTTTCCAGTCGATTGGTCCAGGACGATACTTTAACTAGTATAAATATCAAAGATTATAATGTTGAGGTTCGTGAAACCAAACTTGGAAATGAAATTGTTACTCGGGATATTCCAAACGTCAGCGAAGAATCGCTTCGACATTTGGACGAAGATGGGATTGTTCAAATTGGGTCCGAGCTTAAAAACGGCGACGTACTGGTTGGAAAGATTACGCCGAAGGGCGAACAAGAACTTTCCAGTGAAGAGCGACTTTTGCGGGCTATTTTTGGTGAAAAGGCCAAAGACGTTCGCGACACATCACTCCGAATGAACAGTGCGGGAGGTGGAAAAGTTGTCGGAGTAAAGATATTTAGTCGTGAAAACGGTCACGAATTAAAAGCCGGTGTTTTGATGCAGGTACAAATATTTGTTGCTCAACTTCGAAAAATTAGCGTTGGTGATAAACTGGCTGGACGTCACGGTAATAAAGGTGTTATTGCCAAGATTCTACCAGTAGAAGATATGCCATATATGGAAGACGGAACACCAGTTGACGTCGTTTTAAATCCACTTGGTGTGCCATCACGTATGAATATTGGACAATTGTTCGAAACTCACCTTGGAATGGCAGCGAGAGCACTTGGATACAAAGTTGCAACACCTCCATTTAATGGAGTACCAAACGATACAATCAGTGATCAACTTGAAAAAGCCGGCTATGCTAGGAATGGAAAATTCCAGCTTTACGATGGACAAAACGGCAAGGCCTTTGAAGAATGTACAACCGTAGGTGTTATGCATATGATAAAACTACACCACATGGTTAGTGACAAAATTCATGCCCGTTCAACCGGTCCATATACAATGGTCACTCAGCAACCACTTGGTGGTAAAGCTCAAAATGGTGGTCAGCGATTTGGAGAAATGGAAGTTTGGGCACTTGAGGCTTACGGCGCAGCTGCAACTCTTCAAGAGATGATTACGATAAAATCAGACGATGTTTACGGTCGAGCCAAAGCCTATGAATCTATTATAAAAAATGAATCGATTGTTGGACCAAAATTGCCAGAATCATTCAATGTTCTTGTAAAAGAACTTCAAGGGCTGGGTTTGCGTGTTGATTTACTTGACGAAGACGAAGATGCAGTTGCAATTGTTGACGCGGCCGCGGTTGTTGGCACCTTGCCGGGTGACGAAACAGTACCGGATGAGGTGCTAGATAGTATTGACGAAACAGTCGCCGAGGAGTTTGACGATATCATGGAAGACATGGTAATCGATGACGCAGACGACGAAATTGTTGAAATTAAGGAGGAAGTGTAAAATGCCACGTGTAATCGCAACCAACGGAATCGCTGACTTTAATGCTATTCGCCTAACAGTCGCCAGTCCGGAAGATATTCTTCGCTGGAGTAACGGTGAAGTAACAAAACCGGAAACAATTAACTATCGAACACAAAAACCTGAGCGTGACGGTCTTTTTTGCGAAAGAATTTTCGGACCAGTAAAAGATGTAAATCCACATGACAACAAATTAAAAGGAGTTCGTTCACGCGAAGCAGCAGTTGATAAAAATGGTGAACTAATTACTAAATCAATCGTGCGGCGTGAACGTATGGCTCATATCTCACTTGCAACCCCGGTTGCTCACATCTGGTTTATGCGCGGTACACCAAGCGCTATGAGTTTACTTCTTGGAATTACTGTTCGAAATCTGGAACGAATTGCATACTTTGCAACCTA
The DNA here is from genome assembly GCA_043724245.1 of bacterium. Lineage (GTDB taxonomy): Bacteria > Patescibacteriota > Saccharimonadia > Saccharimonadales > Saccharimonadaceae > UBA1547. The sequence goes on along the minus strand of JAYSMZ010000001.1, from coordinate 11,729 downwards.
TGTTGTACTACAAGTTAATGAAGAAAAACGCGACCAATATATGTCAGACGCCGAAGCAGAGGCCGAGGCGGGACGAGTAGCAATTAAAATGCGTTATGAACGCGAAGCAGGTGTTGAAAATGCTGATATCAAAGTCCTTGCCGCCGAGCAATCGCGCGAAATAGAAGAACTTGAAGAAACGTTTAACTTAAAAAAATCGCAACTCGATACTTTGACTAAAAGCGCATTAATAAACGAAATTGACTATCGTAATTTGCCAGATGAATATGTCGATCTTATTGAAGTAGGAATGGGTGGCGCAGCTCTTAAAACACTTCTTGATGAAATTGATTTGCCGACTCTAATAGCAAAACTTTCGCAGGAAGTTGCTGGTGCCAAAGGCCAACGCGAAAAGAAGCTACTAAAGCGACTTAAGATGCTGGAAGGCATGTCAACTGCCGGAATTAATCCAAGTAGCTTGACGTTGACAGTCTTGCCAGTCATTCCTCCTGATTTGCGTCCTATGGTGCAACTGACAGGCGGACGATTTGCAACATCTGATTTAAACGATTTATATCGACGCGTCATAAATCGTAACAACCGTTTGAAGAAACTAATCAACCTTAATGCGCCAGAAGTAATCTGTCGAAATGAAATGAGGATGCTGCAAGAAGCAGTAGATGCATTGATTGATAACAGTGCCGCCAAAGGCAACCGAGCAGTTAATGCAACCGGTGGCCGACGACGACTAAAATCAATCAGCGACATGCTAAAGGGTAAACAGGGACGTTTCCGTCAGAACCTACTAGGCAAACGCGTTGATTATTCTGGCCGTTCTGTTATCGTTGTTGGTCCGAAACTTCATATCGATCAATGTGGTCTGCCGAAGCAAATGGCGCTTGAACTGTTTAAACCGTTTATTATTAGCTGGTTAATTAGAGGTGAACACGCCTACAATATCCGTTCAGCAACACGTCTGATTGAATCAGGCGATGCCCTTGTGTGGGATGCGTTGGACGCTGTTATAGTCGATAAATATGTACTTTTAAACCGTGCGCCATCACTTCACAGGTTGTCTATCCAAGCTTTCCAGCCGGTGTTGGTTGACGGAAAAGCTATTCAACTTCACCCATTGGTAGCTAATGGATTTAATGCTGACTATGACGGTGACCAAATGGCGGTTCATTTGCCGCTTTCCGACGCTGCTCAACGTGAAGCTCGCGAGCTGATGAGTGCGACAAATAACCTTTTAAAACCTGCCGATGGTGCACCCGTCCTAAGTATTGGTCAAGATGTTGTTTTAGGTAACTATTACCTTACGTACGAAAAGCCAAGTGCACAGACAAAGAAAGTCAAATCATACAGCTCTGTTTATGAAGCTGAAATGGCCTACGACAATGGCAAATTGCAACTACAAAGCCCGATTAACGTATACTTCCGAGGGGAAGTTCGAAAATCTACACTTGGTCGTGTATTCTTTAACGATATTCTGCCGATTGATTTCGAGTATGATAATGCCACACAGAATAAAAAACAATTGAAACGCGTTCTGGCTAAAATTTTTAATGATTACGGAGCAGAAGTAACGGCAAAAACTGCCGACAGGATGAAGGGTCTAGCCTTTAGGTTTGCAACAACAGCCGCTGTTTCGACTGGTAAAGATGATTACATTCAGTTCTCTCAGACTCATGAGTTTGTGGCTGAAGGTGACGCCAAAACTGCATTGATTGCCGATCAATTTGACCAAGGTTTAATCACTGAAGATGAACGATACAACCTGACGATTTCAGCTTGGCGTTCAGTCGATCGCAAGATTGCAGATTTTCTAAAGGCTGAATTAAAGGAAATGGACACCAGTATTTCCGTCATGGTTAACTCTGGTGCGCGTGGTGATATTAGTAACGTCAAATGGGCATCAGCTATGATTGGTATCGTGGTTGACTCGAATAACCGCGAAGTTGAGTTAGCTATTCGTTCAAACTATAAAGATGGTCTTAGTTCACTGGAACAATTCGTTGCTACGCGTGGTGCACGTAAGGGTTTGATTGACACGGCCCTAAAAACTGCTGACGCAGGATACCTCACCAGGCGCCTCGTAGATGTGTCACAAGACGTATTCACTGTTAATGACATTGACGAAAAAGACGAAGGTTTTGCTATTTACCGAAGTGAGTCTGATTTGACTATGATTAGCTTTAGTAACAGGTTAATAGGACGCTTTACTGCCGAAAACGTTCCAGGATATATTGATGAAGATCAAATAATTACTCTGGATGTTGCACTGGCAATTGAAGCTGACGAATCAATCGATAGCGTCAAAATTCAATCAGTTCTGTCCACTAAGAATTTACGGGGAATTCCACGCAAGAGCTACGGAATCGATATGGCAACTGGATATATCGTTGATGTTGCTCAACCTGTCGGTGTTATTGCTGCTCAATCCGTTGGTGAACCCGGCACTCAATTGACTCTTAAAACTTTCCACAAGGGTGGCGAGGCTGGTGGCGACATTACACAAGGTCTTCCTCGTGTCGAAGAGTTATTTGAGGCTCGAACGCCAAAGGGTCAGGCTCACATTACTGAAGTTACGGGTCTTGTTGATATTTGGGAAGATGGCAAAAAGTATGTCGTCCAAGTTACGCCAGAGGCAGGACATGTCGAGAAAATTAAACTCGAAGGCCGAACTTCAGTTGTAAAATCTGGTAGCAACATCAAGGTCGGTGACATACTTGCGACCGGTGAAAGTGAAACTAAGCCGATTACAGCGCCATTTGACGGCGTCATCGAAATTGCAGGCGATACATTGATTCTTGCTGCCAATGCTAGTTCGCCAGTTCGATACGATATTCCTGGCAGCGCACAAATAGTCGTTACTGCTGGCGATACTGTCGAGGCAGGCGATCGATTAACCTCAGGCTCGCTAAATCTTCACGATCTGATGCGTTTAAAGGGTACCGAGGCTACTCAGCGTTACATTATTAACGAAGTTTTACGTATTTACTCCGCACAAGGTCAAGACGTGGCCGACAAGCATCTGGAGATTATTGTTCGACAGATGTTTAGTCGAGTTCAAATTGAAGATCCGGGTGATAGTACGTTCGTCTCTGGGGATATTGTTTCAAAAGCCTCAGTTGTCGAATCAAATATCGAGCTAGCTGCAAATAAAAAAGAATTGGTCAGTTATACGCAATTGCTACTAGGTATCACGAAAGTCTCAATCTGGTCTGACAGCTTTCTATCGGCTGCATCATTCCAAGACACAACACGTGTTTTGATTAATGCTGCTATAAGTGGCCGAATTGACAGATTACATGGGTTGAAAGAAAATGTCATCATCGGACGCAAGATTCCGGTTGGAACCGGCGCCGAAGGTTATGAACCATCTGATATTCCAGAAAATCTAGAACAAGAAATTGCCGAAAATATCGACTTAGCGATATAACACAGAGTGCTATTGGAATTTGGCTATTAGCTATTGGCAACTTTGCTATTAGCCACATTCCAATAGCCATTCTTCAGAGCTTGTGTTTCTGTGGTAATGTTGCTATAATTGCACACGAGTTTACTCTTATTGGGTTAACGATTTATTTTGCTGTATAGCGAATTGAATGTGTACAGAATCGTTATCTGCCGATAATTACGACACAGAGAGAATATGCTGAATTTAATCTGTAAAACATCGGATTCTTCTGAATCCATCATAATTTATGTAATCTAACTCTTAAAAGGAGTATTAATGCCAACGATCAATCAATTAGTGCGAAAACCACGCAAGACCGCGGCTAAAAAGTCAAAGTCTCCGGCGCTGGATAAAATTTATAATGCACTAAAAACTCATTACTATACGCAAAACAGCCCGTTAAAACGCGGTGTTTGTATTCGAGTAACGACAAAAACTCCTAAAAAGCCTAATTCAGCACTTCGAAAAGTTGCTCGTGTTCGTCTGACGAACCAGCAAGAAGTTTGGGCATATATTGGTGGAGAAGGTCATAACCTTCAAGAACACGCTGTTGTTTTAGTACGCGGTGGACGCGTTCCTGATTTACCTGGAGTTCGATATCACATTGTTCGTGGTGCTTTGGATCTTCAGGGTGTTGAAAAACGTCAAAGGGGCCGATCAAAGTATGGTTCTAAAAAGGATAATAAATAATATGCCACGTAAAGTAACTGTCGCCCTGCAACGAACAATCGCCGCTGACAGAAAATACCAAAGCGTATTAGTCCAGCGTCTGATTAATAAATCAATGTTAAATGGTAAAAAATTACTTGCTGAACGTTCGGTTTACGATGCGCTTGAAATTGCAGCTAAAAAACTGAAAAACGACAACCCATTAGAAGTATTTGAAAAAGCGCTGAAAAATGTTTCCCCAAACTTTGAGGTTAAATCCCGTCGTGTTGGTGGATCGAACTATCAGATTCCATTTCCAATCCAAGGACATCGTCAACTTCATTATGCATTTTCATGGTTGGTCCAATCCGCAAGGGCACGTCATGGCGCGTCGTACTCTCAATGTCTTGCATTAGAGATAATCGATGCTTACAACGAAGCTGGCGGAGCCTTCAAGAAAAAAGAAGATACGCATAAAATGGCCGAAGCAAACCGTGCCTTTGCACACTTCGCAAGGACATAATTATGAGTACCAAATTAGGTGCAGGCTTCACTGAATATACCGCGGAAATGAAAGCAATTTACTGTGGCGCGGGCGGTGGCACTGAATTTGCTATGGTGACTCAAGATTTCGATGTTCACGGCGAGACACGCCAGATTACATCGGAGGCGCATATCGAACAAAAAAGAAAATTTGGGTATGCTATGGTCCACGGGTTGTCCTCGGAATATAGTTTCGATATGCTAGACGATGCGGCTATCACTGTCGACCATATGATGGGTAGTGCTGAAGATATAGCAAAAGAAGCGATGGCGACAGCGTTTTTGTACGAAAAGAAATAAAAAATATACGAATATTTTATAAGGAGAAATAATGGCAGAAAAAAAAGTTTCACTAAAAGACCTGCGCAATATCGGTATTATTGCTCATATTGACGCCGGCAAAACAACCGTAACAGAAGGCGTTTTATATCGAACAGGTCTTGCACATAAGATCGGCCTGGTCCACGAGGGCGAAACAACAACCGACTGGATGGAACAAGAACGGGAACGTGGTATCACGATTACATCTGCTGCTGTTACGACTTTTTGGCGCGATCACAAGATTAATATCATTGATACACCGGGGCATATTGACTTTACTGCCGAAGTTGAACGCTCACTTCGAGTTCTTGATGGCGCTGTAGTCGTTTTCGACGGCAAAATGGGTGTTGAGGCGCAAAGCGAAACCGTTTGGCGCCAAGCCAACAAATATAAAGTCCCGCGTGTCTGTTTTATTAACAAAATCAATCAGACCGGTGGTGATTTCTATAAATCCCTAGACAGCATCCACAAACGATTAACCAAAAATGCACTTCCAATACATCTGCCAATTGGTTTTGAAAAAGAAATTAATGGTGTGGTTGATTTAATCGATATGAAGGCTTACACATACCAGGATTTCACCGATCATCAACTAACAGTCGGCGAAATTCCCGCTGAAATGTTAGAAAAAGCCAAACATGCTCGCAGTCTGCTAGTTGAAGCAGCTGTCGAAGCCGACGACGAACTTTTCGAACGATTCCTTGAAAAAGGCGAAGATTCAATTAGTATTCCAGAACTTATCGTCGCATTACGCAAACGAGTACTAGCGGGTGATTTCTATTTAGTTACTGGTGGCGATGGACGTGGTGTTATTGTCGAAAAGGTTCTTGACTTAGGGGTAGATTATTTGCCCTCACCACTAGACGTAGATGCTATTTGGGGCCAAAATCCAAAAAGTGGCGATGAAATTCAACGAAAACCTGACGAAAAAGAGCCTCTTGCTAGTATTGCTTTCAAGGTTGCAACTGACCCATTCATCGGTAAATTGATTTTTGTTCGTGTTTACAGTGGTGTAATGTCCGCCGGCTCTTATGTTTTGAATACAACAACCGGCAACAAAGAGCGTGTTGGACGCATTGTTCGCATGCATGCTGACAAGCGAATCGACATCGAATCAATCAGTGCTGGTGATATTGCTGCTGTTGTGGGTCTAAAAGATACTTATACAGGAGCAACTTTATCGGATGTTTCTCATCCAATTATTTTGGAATCAATCACATTCCCAGAACCTCCAGTCTCAATTGCAGTTGAACCAAAAACCAAATCCGATCAAGAAAAGATGGGGATTGCCTTGCAACGACTGGCCGAAGAAGACCCAACCTTTAGGATTCACACCGACGAAGAAACCGGCCAGACAATTATGTCAGGCATGGGTGAACTTCATTTGGATATTCTGATTGACAGGATGAAACGCGAATTCAAAGTTGAAGCTAATATTGGTGAACCACAGGTCGCATTCCGTGAATCAATCAAGGGCACATCAGATGTCCAAGGTAAACACATCAAACAATCCGGTGGACGGGGCCAGTATGGTGATGTATGGATTAGATTTGAACCGAACGAACCAGGCAAAGGTTTTGTCTTTGTTGACGAAATTAAAGGTGGTGTTGTGCCCCAGGAATATCGCAAGCCAGTTGAAGCAGGTATTCGTGAAACTCTTGACGGTGGTGTTATTGCAGGTTATCCGGTTGTTGATATAAAGGCAACACTGCACGACGGTAGTTACCATGATGTTGACTCATCAGAACTAGCCTTTAAAATGGCTGGTAGTATCGCAACCCGCGATGGCATCAAACAAGCTAAACCAATTCTTTTGGAACCTATCATGCAAGTTGAAGTAACTACGCCTGAGGAATTTATGGGTGATGTAATCGGTGATTTGAACGCGCGTCGTGGACGAATCGAATCTATGGATGATTTAAGTGGTAATGCCAAGCTAATCAAAGCGTTGGTTCCTCTTTCAAATATGTTTGGATATACTAATGATATTCGCTCTATGAGCCAAGGTCGCGCTGCTAGCACGATGGAATTGGCACGATATGAGGAAGTGCCACCTAACGTTGCCAAGGAAATCATCGAAAAACGATCCAGTAAATAATTCCAGAAAATAGCTTTACGAAGCACAAAAATATCTGTATAATGTCAGATATACGTCGTGAAGTAATATTACTCTCGTCTAGAAAATATAATAAAGTTATTCGCAATTTGCTGATTAGCAAGCGAAAAAGGAGAAAAAATAATGGCAGAATTTGATCGAACCAAACCCCATGTCAACGTAGGAACAATGGGCCATGTCGACCACGGTAAAACGACTTTAACTGCAGCTATTACGAAAGTCTTAGCAAAAAGACTACCAAGCTCAGTAAACAAAGAGGTCGCTTTCGACCAAATTGATAATGCACCAGAGGAAAAAGCTCGTGGTATTACGATTGCAACTTCTCATCAAGAATATGAATCTGAAAAGCGTCACTATGCGCATGTTGATATGCCAGGTCACGCCGACTACATTAAAAATATGATTACCGGAGCCGCTCAGATTGATGGAGCTATTTTGGTAGTTGCTGCCAATGACGGCCCACTCCCACAGACTCGCGAGCACGTTCTTTTGGCTCACCAGGTTGGTGTTCCAAAAATTCTTGTTTATCTTAATAAGATGGACTTGGCTGACCCAGAACTAGTCGAACTAGTCGAAATGGATATTCGCGAACTACTTGCTAAAAACGGATTCGACGAAAATGCGCCAATTATCAAAGGCTCTGCAACCAAAGCCCTAGAAGGCAGCAAAGAAGATGAGGATTCAATTATGGAACTTGTCAAAGCACTTGATGACTATATCCCAGATCCAGTTCGTGATCTAGACAAGCCATTTTTGATGCCAATTGAGGATGTCTTCTCAATCAAGGGCCGTGGAACAGTTGCAACCGGTCGTATCGAACAAGGTGTTATCAAATTGAACGATCCAGTTGAAATTGTTGGTATCAAGCCAACTCAGACATCTGTCGTCACTGGAATCGAAGCTTTTAAAAAGAATCTTAACCAAGGTCAAGCAGGTGACAACGCCGGAGTACTTTTACGTGGTATCGAACGCGAACAAATCGAACGTGGCCAGGTTGTTGTTAAACCGGGCAGTCTGACTCCACACACGGAATTTGATGCAGAAGTTTATATTCTTAAAAAAGAAGAGGGTGGACGCCACACTCCATTTAGCAAGGGTTATAAACCACAATTCTACTTCCGAACAACCGATGTAACCGGTGAAGTTGAACTTCCAGCTGACAAAGAACTTGTCATACCTGGCGACACTGTAACATTCAAGGTTACATTGCTTGCACCAATTGCAATGGAAAAAGGTTTAACATTTGCTATCCGCGAAGGTGGTAAAACAGTTGGCGCTGGTGTGGTGACAAAAGTTATCAAATAATATAGATTGTTGATAAACAAAAAAATACCTTCTGAAATATGGAGGTATTTTTAATTTTGACATATTTTCTTATTGCTGTAAAATATACCAGCGAATGAGTGAAGGAATTAAAGAGATAAATATTGATGAGTGTGTTGACGTTTCGGTTGAAGCGGCTGCTATCCTTGGCCTGAATATCGCTAAAGAGCCAAAACTATTGGCCGAAGTGCTCAAAAACGACTATACACAACTTATTAATGGTCAAACTCGACCGGGTGAACCCTATATTCATTTGCCTATAGAAAACGACTATCAGCTTCAAAAAGTGTTGGGAAAAATGGACGACCACATGTATGACATTGGGCGAAAATACCCTAATTTTTCAGTTTGGCATCAAACTCATTGGACTCATGGGGTACATGACATCAGCCATTTTTTAGTGGGATTGAGACAGCATCAAGAATATAAAGCAGACATATCTAATTTATCCGGTCAATCACGTCTTGCACTTAGTGACGGCGAAAACACAATGTTTCCATATGTTCATTTTGTAAATATGCCTTTTGATAAAGAAAATGTAAAAAATGATGATAAAGAAAAAGGCACTGAAACACAATTAGAAACTTTCAATATTCGAAGAGAGCAATACGAATTGGAAAATCCGAATTTTGATATGTTTTGTTTTGATGTAGCAACTTATGCTATGCTTACGCTGCATCGACGCATAAAGGGCGAAAAAAACCCTATTCCATTGGGTACTATTATTATTCCGGAACTTGGACGAAAAAAAATTCTTGGTGGTTCGGCACTAGCTATTACACACACTAGTTCTAATGGTCAAATTGGTTTGGGATGGTCACGAGGTGACAGTAACTCATCTACGGGAATTGGCATATCAATCGGTTGCAATAAATAAAAACAACCAATATACTGAGCCTAGTTAATAGTCAAAGAATATGTCCATACTACATGAACCTATTCTTTGCCTGGAAGCAATGAGGGTAACGGACCTATCAAAACTCAACAACGGAGGCCCAGAGATGGTTTTGCGCGTATACGCACCAGTTCAGCACCGGGCAGTCGTGTCATGAACAAGAACCCTTACCCACCAGAGAGTAAAATCAAAGACTGGAGCGCAGTTCATTTCCAGACGGTGTGTATATTGAACGTTGACGAAAGTGTCACGCAAGATGAGGTCATGGAGTTCATTGTACCAGCACTCGGTCAAATAGGGTTGCTCGAGCTGGGTGACAAGTGTCACGCGACTAGAGTGGGGGACACTTTGATCATCAGCAAACACACCAGCTATCTCGATCTGGGAACGGACGACAAGACCAACTAATCGATCTGTACATACAATGCCTGCAAGTTGAGAAACCGAATACCCCTGACGGCGTAAGCTGTCATCGGCAATACGAGCTGGGCGCTCGTTAAAACGCCCTCTTTCCTTGTATAAGATATGCTGTTATAATTCTAAATATATTATTAATGATATCGAGAACTCGATTGTTGCAGAACATTCGCCGTACGGCGAACTGGTCAATAAAAGAGGTTACGGTATAACATCCGCCGTACGGCGGAAAGGAGCCAAAATGGCAGAAAAAGCAGCCAAAGAACAAACCCCGCGTATTCGGATACGTCTAAAAGCATATGATTACAAAGTAATCGACCAATCGGCAAAGCAAATTATCGACACGGCAATACGCACCGGTGCTAACGTTTCCGGTCCGGTCCCACTGCCAACCAGGCGTAGCGTATTTACCGTAGTCAAATCGCCGCACGTCTATAAAAAGGGTGGGGAAGCCTTTGAAATGCGAGTGCATAAGCGATTAATAGACATTACGAATGCCACTCCAAAAACAATCGATAGTCTACAGAACCTCAGCCTCCCTGCTGGAGTTGATGCCGAAATTCGAATGTAACGTAAACTAAACTGTGATTTGGTTCAACATGTCTGAGATGTTAATTTGAATTTGAAGTACCCAAAGAGCTAGAATAAGAATCAAAATTAAAAGGATTGACCAGTATATCGTTTGGTCAGTAACTTTAAATGATACAAATGGTTCTGGTTCTTTACTGAGCTTAAATGATTTAAGAGAAGCTACCTTTTTAACTGATTTATGTGCAGTTTTTTTCCTTGTAGCCTTTTTTGCAGTTGCCATTTGATTCATTCTCCTTTTCCTTCGCCGCATGGCGAATTGTGCGCATTCTTTATGACAACAGTATGACTTATTTTGCAGATAAACTCAAGCGTTATGCACTTACTCACTACATCGTGGACACTTCGGCTCGCCGAATAGTTATGTTTAGTGTATCACAGAACTCTTGTGGGGTTTGGTAGTTTAGGGATTGATGTGGTCTAAAGAAGTGGTAATCATTGACCCATTTAGTAACTTGGGCTTTTCTTTCATCTAGTGACATAGCTGATCTGTCTTCATCTAGACATTCTAGCTGGAGTTTGCCGATGACGTTTTCGACATGTGGTTTATCTTTGGGGGTATGTGGTCTAGCGAAATATTGTGTAATATCTTGGTCTTTGAGGAATTGGTAAGCATATTTGTAGTTCTCGCTACCATTGTCGTTAACAATACAGACATCTTTACCAAAGATGTCTAATGCGCCTTGTAAGGCTAGCATAGCCTGGTAGGAAGATGGTGACTTGGCAATGTGAATATAGAGTTGTTTTGTGAATATATCTATGGCCACAAAGGCGTAATGCTTTAAGCAATTTACATAAATATGTTTTAGGTCAAATTCGACTACTTTGCCAGGGGCATCAGCCTGAAGCCCAAATGGTTTTCGGAGTTTCCATCTTTCAACGGCTCGTTTTGAACGTCTGTGGGCTAGTTCTACGACAGCTCTAAAATACAGCTTAAACTTCAAGATTATTCGACCAATAGTCGAATGCGAATAAGATATGCCGTAGTCGCGCAATAAGATAATTGCTAACTTCTTGGACGAATAGCTAGGATAGTCAGTCCGAAGCTTACGTACTAGCTTTACTAGTGAATAATCATAAGTAGCTGGTCTTAATCTATGTGGGCGGCGGCTACGGTCTTCAAGCATTGCTAGGTTGCGTGGGTTGTAGCGTTTGTGCCACTTGTAGAAGTAACTGCGAGTTATGCAAAAATGACGACAGGTTAACCTGACGTTTCCTGTTTTGTTTAGATAATGCTCAATAACAGACAAGCGAAACTTGGCTGCCTTGGACAGATTAACTGGCTTTATACGGCTAAGAGCCGCGTTATTTGGTAAAATTGTACTGTAGATCGTAGACGAGCCAACATTGTTGGTCATACATCCTCCTTGTTTATAGTTAGTTGTTACATAACCTATTCTAAACGAGTGATGTGTCTATGATCTATTTGAGTACTGCCA